>NZ_MUFM01000016.1:0-66495 GCF_001996125.1 Salinivibrio sp. PR932
ATTTAAAAAAACACCCTTTAATATGAGTAACAAATATTGCGAATAGAAAATAAATAATGAAAAATAGGCCTTAATAATTTATGTAGTATTGTATATTTCACTTATACTGTTACCATCCGTTCAATTAACATATAAATCAAATAGGAACCCAATAATGTCTGATGCAATGAAAGCGTTACTTAACCTACGCAGCTTGCGTGCTGTCGCGAAAGAAATGACCGCCGAGCAACTTAGAGAAGCGTTAGAAAAACTGCAAACCGTCGTTGAAGAACGTGAAGAGATTGAGCGTCAAGCGCAAGAAGAAGAAAAAGCACGCCTAGCGAAACTGGAAAAATACCGTGAAATGTTAATCGCCGATGGTATTGAACCCGATGAACTCATGAAATTATTAGGTGGCGCGAGCAAGTCTAAATCAACAGGCAAGCGCGCGGCACGCCCAGCTAAATATCAATACACTGACAACGACGGCTCGGTAAAAACATGGACCGGTCAAGGTCGTATGCCAAAAGTGATCCGTGAAGCAACCGAAAATGGTAGCGCGAAATTAGAAGACTTCTTGATCCCAGGTCAACAAGCCTAAGTGTTGCGCATAAAGATAAAAAAGAGGCCGTCCGGCCTCTTTTTATCTGATCCGTAGAACTCAACCATCACCCATTAACCGAACTTTATCCGGTCTGCCAAATGACTGACCGCTAAAGCAAAGTAGTGTGAACGGTTCCATTTCAACAAGCTTTGATAGTTGTTATAAACCAAATAAGCTCGTCCAAGTTCATCATCTGGCTGAATCAACCAAGCTTGAATATCGACATTCGGCAGCGCTTGGCCATTAAGACGCGTTACACCCAACGCTTGCCATTGATTTAATGACAGCGCCGTATTACTTTCGACACCAAATTTATTCCTATCTATATGCTTTGGTAATTTAACTTGGCGTCCCCATGTGTACGTATCGTCCCAGCCTGCTTGTTTTAGATAGTTAGCCGCAGAAGCAAAAACATCGGCTTCCGTTTGCCAAATATCTATTTTACCATCTTGGTTCCCATCAACCGCATAATGAAGGAAAGACGTCGGCATAAACTGGCTTTGTCCCATTGCACCGGCCCATGAACCTTTCATGTTCTCAGGCGCAATATGCCCTTCTTGCAATATGGTCAGAGCTGCCATTGTTTGTTGGCGGAAAAAGGCTTCTCGACGCCCATCATAAGCGAGCGTGGCCAGTGCTTCGATAACATTATAGTTGCCTTGCAGTTTGCCAAAATTACTCTCTACGCCCCACAAGGCCACAATGAAACGAGGCTGAACCCGATATTGTTCACCGACTTTTTTAAGCGCCGCATAATGTTTTTTATACAGCGCTTTCGCCTGATCGACTTTCCAATCCGGTACGGCGCGGGGAATGTATTCATCCAAAGTTAAACGCCGCTCAGGTTGATTTCGATCGGCACTGACTGCCCGTTCATGATACTCAATGCCAGCAAACGCGCGCGCCAGTATATCGTCATCAATCCCTGCTTGACGCGCTTCCTCTTTCAATGATTCGACGTACTGATCAAACCCTTCTTTTGCAAATAGCGACCCCGAGGTAAGAACTGAGGCTGCAACCAATGCTGAAATCAAACCTTTGCGCATACGCTTCCCTAATTACAATTTTTCATTCTTGTTTCGGATAGCCTGCAACGCCGCATCTGGTGGCGGTGGTAATTGTAGAAAGAACCCTTCGTTTTGCAGACTTTGTTTCACTTTCTCAATATCAACAACCGCGAGTTTTTCTCGCTTACCGAGATCAATCATCATGGCAAACTCTGGTTGTCCAAAACTGTTCATTAATGCTTCTGGCACATCATCGAATTTATCTCTCCCCGGTACATAAAGATAGGTGCCTTCTTTCTTTTTGCTACGATAAATTGCGCAATACATCTCAATGTCCTCATCAGCATGCCATAACGATGGCGAAATAGTGTCATCGACGAGTTAAGGTTTGTTAGGCTTTGCCGCAAAATGTGTCACACGATGTTCGCTAAACGCGGCTCACATCGCACACCATGACAAGAAATCGCCAAAATAAAGGGGCAATGTCCGCCGAATATCAAACCCTGCTTGCCGCATCGATGCTGTGAATATACCATGCTATCCAACGTCTGATAATGCGCGTCTGACTCGCGTTTCAACGATATAACCGGAATCAAACAACATGCACAAACACCCGGAGTTGAAAGGCTCAACTTTTACTTTGTCTGTTCTTCATCTTGTGGATGACAATTTTACTGAAGCGGCCGCCATTTTGGCTGATAAGGTTTCCCAAGCCCCCGCATTTTTTGAAGGCGCGCCTGTGGTGGCGGATGTCAGCCGTTTAAAGCTATGCCCAGATCTCAGCGCTTTAAAGCACTGTTTAAGTAAAACTGGGATGATTTTAGTCGGCCTTACTGGCGTCACGCATAACGATACCCGCCAGCAAGCCAAATCGGTGGGGCTTGCTGTACTCAAATCGAGCAAGCAATCTCGTGTTGCCGATCCGATTCAAACCCCCACTAAAGTGGTCACGAACCCGGTACGATCGGGACAGCAAATCTATGCCAAAAATGCTGACTTGGTGGTATTGAATCATGTCAGTGCCGGGGCGGAAGTCATTGCTGATGGCAGTATTCATATCTACGGCGTGCTGCGCGGCAGAGCCATTGCCGGCGCCAGCGGCCAGCAACAAGCGCGTATTTATTGCCAGAATTTACAATCAGAATTATTGTCAGTAGCCGGTAGCTACTGGCTAAGCGACAAAATTCCATCTGAATTTATTGAGCGACCCGTCATGGTCTCGCTCAATCAAGAAAGCTTACAAATAGACCCCCTCACGCTATAACAGAATAAGGACGAGGAATGGCACGAATTATTGTAATTACCTCCGGTAAAGGCGGTGTTGGTAAAACCACGTCGAGTGCAGCACTCGCGACGGGACTTGCCATGGCTGGCAAAAAAACCGCAGTGATTGATTTTGATATTGGTCTTCGTAATCTCGATTTAATTATGGGATGTGAGCGCCGCGTGGTGTATGACTTTGTCAACGTGATCAACGGTGAAGCCAACCTCAATCAGGCGCTGATCAAAGACAAACGGGTTGAAAATCTATTTATTCTTCCAGCCTCACAAACTCGTGATAAAGATGCACTCACCAAAGAGGGCGTCGAACGGGTGTTAAAAGAGATGGATGAGATTGGGTTTGAATACATCATCTGCGATTCGCCTGCGGGTATCGAAGCTGGCGCCCTCATGGCTCTTTATTTTGCCGACGAAGCCATCGTCACGACCAATCCTGAAGTCTCTTCGGTGCGCGATTCTGATCGGATTCTGGGCATTCTCGATTCAAAATCTCGCCGCGCCGAAAACGGTGAGGAACCAGTTAAGCACCACTTGCTCCTCACCCGTTATAACCCAAGCCGCGTGACCAACGGCGAGATGCTTAGTGTGTCGGATGTTGAGGAAATCTTACGTATTCCACTGTTAGGGGTCATCCCAGAAAGCCAGTCAGTACTGCATGCCTCAAACAAAGGCGAGCCCGTGGTTCTCGATCAAGAATCGGATGCGGGACAAGCGTATGAAGATGCCATTGCAAGATTGCTTGGCGAAGAGCGCCCATTCCGCTTTATTGAGGAAGAGCGCAAAGGTTTTCTAAAACGCTTATTTGGAGGCTAATGTGGCATTGCTAGAGTTCTTTCGGCCAGCCAAAAAAAAATCCGCCAACATTGCAAAAGAGCGCCTGCAAATCATTGTTGCGGAGCGACGCAGTGCAGATAGCCCTGCCCCAACCTATTTGCCACAGCTCAAGCAAGATATCTTAGATGTGATCCGTAAATATGTGGATATCGGTCCCGAGCAAGTCTCCGTGAGCCTCGAGCAAGGGGACGACGATCTTTCCGTCTTAGAGTTAAATGTGACTTTGCCCGAAGAAGGGAAAGAGAGCTAAAGCGTGAGCCTCGTTCGCTGATTGTAGAAAAGCGGTGCTGAGCACCGCTTTTTTAATGCGTCACTGGCGCACTGGGAATCATCTCTATCAGGCGCTTGCCAATCAGAGTATACCGCCACCCTTGTGCGAGATCTGGGCGTTTGTCTTCCGCTTTATGCTCTCGCCATACCCAACTGATCAGCTGATTCAATTGCTTCTTTGAGCCAATAAACTCCGGTACAAAACCCAGCTCATCCGCACACTGTTGAACGCTTTCTTTGAGCGTCTTAATCACGGCTTTGTAACCCGGCTCATCGACTAAACGCGTGATGGGTTGTGGCCACTTCGCTTTAGGAAGCTTCTCAGCTTGCTTCGCCAGCGTGATCAAGGTTTGAGCATGATAACGAATCTCAAATTTATCAAAATCATGCGCTTGCATTTGCTCAACGCTACGAATTCCAAATCGCGCCATTTTCCAAAGGTGAAGCTCTTTCACTATGAAATTAAGCGCGATATCGCGACGTCGTGCTTCTTTCGCGCGCCACTTTGCAAGCGATTGGAGCACCGCCAATTGATTCGGCTGCAGCTGCCACGCGTATTTAATATCAAGATATGCCAGCGAATCCTCTTTGGGTTGGCGCTTTTTGTCACATAAGCGGGTACATTCTTCTTGCAACGCCGCTTGCCACTGTGTTTTTGCCAAGGCTTTCTCAAGCGCTTGGTACAGAGGCATCAAATAATACACATCCGCCGCCGCATAATGCTTTTGCTTATCGGTTAGTGGGCGCGCACACCAATCAGTGCGTGATTCGCCTTTATCAAGCGCCACTCCCACATAGGTATTTACCAAACTCGCAAACCCTTCTGATACACCGTGCCCTAAAAAAGCAGCCATCAGCTGGGTATCAATCATAGGAGTGGGTAAGGTACCAGCATAGTGTTGAAACACATCTAAGTCTTCACTACTTGCATGCAAGACTTTGGTGACATTGGTGTCAGCCAGCAATGCCCACAACGGAGAAAGATCCTCGATTTCAATCGGATCGATGAGTACAAGTTGCTCACCATCATACAATTGCACCAACCCAAGTTGCGCGTAAAACGTACGGGTACGCACAAATTCGGTATCGACCATCACAGCAGGTTTCTGGCGCATTTTTGCGCATACGTCGACAAGTTGTTGATGTGATGTGATTTGTTGATAATTCACAAGTTAGCCTATAAAGAAAATGCCGGCAATGCCGGCATTTCGTGATTCGTTACGCTCCAGTTTACCCTTTTCGCGGGCAGCGCGCATCAAGCAGACGCTTTTTGCGGCGCCTTAGGGGCTTCATCGCGTAACTCACGGCGCAAGATTTTACCTACATTGGTTTTCGGTAGCTCATCGCGGAATTCAACCACGCGAGGCACTTTATAACCGGTCAAATGCTTACGGCAGTGCGCTATCAGATCATCACGGGTCAGCGACGGATCCTTTTTCACCACACAAATCTTAACGACTTCGCCTGAGTTTTCGTCTGGCTGACCAATCGCGGCGACTTCCAATACCTTATCATGCAGGGCGACCACATCTTCCACTTCATTGGGATAGACGTTAAAGCCTGATACAAGGATCATGTCTTTTTTACGATCGACAATGTGTAAGAAGCCGTCATCATCAAACTGCACCACATCACCGGTTGCCAACCAACCGTCTTCATCGATACTTTCACGCGTCGCCTCTGGTCGGTTCCAATAACCTTGCATCACTTGCGGACCACGCACCAACAATTCGCCCGGTTGGTTATCGGCGACATCTTCACGATTTTCATCCACAATACGGACTTCCGTAGATGGGACGGGCAAACCGATCGACCCGTTGTAATCACGCAAGTCATAAGGATACGCCGCCACAAGCGGTGAGCACTCGGTTAAGCCATAGCCTTCTAGGAGGTGCTTACCGGTCAGTTTTTTCCAGCTTTCTGCGACAGCACGTTGTACTGCCATGCCGCCACCGACGGTGAGGCGCAGGTTGGAGAAATCTAACTCATGAAAATCTTCGTTGTGTAGCAAAGCGTTAAAGAGGGTGTTCACCCCTGTAATCGCTGTAAATGGATATTTTTGTAGCTCTTTGATAAAGCCCGGAATATCACGCGGGTTGGTGATCAACAGGTTCTGTCCACCCATTTCAATAAACAGCAGGCAGTTTACGGTTAGGGCAAACACGTGATAAAGCGGTAGCGCGGTCACTACCAACTCTTCGCCCACATTTAGCACCGGTTGATAAGTGCCTTTCGCTTGGTAGACGTTGGCCAACATGTTGCGGTGCGTCAAGATAGCGCCTTTCGCCAATCCAGTGGTACCACCCGTGTACTGGAGGAAAGCGACATCATCACCTTTTAAGAAAGGCTTTACATACTGCATACGGCGGCCACGGCGGAGCGCATTACGCATCGACGTTGCGTCCGGCAAATGGTATTTCGGTACCATTTTCTTGACGTACTTGACCACAAAGTTCACTAACGTGCCTTTCGCACGAGGGAGCTGGTCTCCCAAACTCGTAAGGATCACGTGCTTAACGGGTGTATTCTCTACCACCTTTTCCAAGGTGTGAGCAAAGTTGCTGACAATCACAATCGCTTTCGCACCTGAGTCAGTCAACTGATGCTCTAACTCTCGCGGCGTATATAAAGGGTTGACGTTAACCGCCACACAGCCCGCTCGCAAAATACCGAACAACGCAATCGGATACTGCAGCAAATTCGGCATCATGATCGCCACACGATCGCCTTTTTGTAATTTCAGCTCGTTTTGCAGATACGCCGCAAATGCACGGCTACGCTCTTCGAGCTTTCGGAAGGTCATGACCTGGCCCATGTTAATAAAGGCTGTTTGGTCAGCGAACTTTTGCACTGAGTGTTCAAACATCTCAATCAAAGAGCGATGGGCATCTGGATCTATTTCCGCCGGCACATCCGACGGGTAACGATTAAGCCAAACCTTTTCCACTGGCTTTCTCCTATGTGTTAGCTTGCAGGCTATACTGCCCGCTTCGATCGACGCGAGATTCTATTCAAACAGGTGTTTAACCCGTCCACCATAGCGTTAACATTATTTTTACACGAGCATTTTAAGTGCGCGTTTGAATTTTGGTCACAAAATCTGTTACCCACGATGCAGCCTGTTGCGGTTGTTGAAGGTGACAGTGATGCGTACCTGGCAGGTCCACCACCTGTAATTGGCGAAACCCATGCATCCGTTGCTGAGCATCCTGCGAACGCAATGCAGGATAGCCATCCGTTCCTCGAATGGCGAGAGCAGGACAGTGAATTGCCCGGATAATCGATTCACAATGCGCGGGCGACATCCGGTAAAGCGCATCCCCGCGCAAATGAGGATCGTGTCGCCAAGTGATACCTTGAGGAGTCTCCATCAACCCGCGAGCGACTAATGGCAAAAGCGGTTCAGCCGCCACTTTATTGATGGACGCGCGTAATTGTAGCGCCTGAAATGCAGAATCAAAGTAGCGTTGGCGCTTTTGACGCTGCTTTAAGCGTTGATCAAGACTTTTCGCCAATCGGTTGGTTATCTGTTGAGCAGGTTCAGCCATCGGGCCGAGTGCTTCTATCATTACCAGTGCAGCAATGCGGTCTGGAAAAGCAGCGGCATAGCAACTCGCCACCAGCCCACCGAGTGAGTGACCGACCAAGATCAGTGGGCCGGAGAAGCGCTGTTGATGAAGCACTTGGTGTAAATCATCCAAGTAATCGTAGAAGGGGTAATAGTAATCGCCCGGTTTATGTTCTGACAGACCGTGTCCGGGCCAATCAAACAATAATAATCCCCACTCGCTGGGTAAATAAGGCACCAGAGCATGAAAACTGGCTAGGTTATCTTGCCAACCGTGAAGCATGACCAAAGTAGGCGCACCGCTTGCCGCCGGACGGGCAGCTCCCGCGACACGCGTTGAGGCCAGTGAGAGTATGAGTGGTTCTAATCCACTCGACAAGCCGATCATCGCTGGATTTGCTTGAAGTGCCTCATCAAGTTGCGCCGACAGTGGGGTATGCATCATTGGTTAGGGTAAAGTGATCACGCTTTGAACTCGACCAGTCCCGACACCTACCCGAACGCGCGAGCAATATAGCCCATAACAATAGGGGCGATCGTCATCGATAACCTTTTGCTCAATGTTCCACAGCTGGTGCCCTTTGACTGACAACACAGGGTAGGCATACTCATAGTCCCCGACTTTACCCATTTGCTGCTCAACAAACTCACCCAATACCGTAATAGGACGCCCTTTCGCATAGTCTGCAGGATCGACAAAGCCGCTAAAAACCGCCTTAAATCGACCCAGTGATGACGCACCTATATCGGGACGTCCAGCACTCGAGGTAGGCAACGCGACGATTTCGACCACCGAGTCCGCTTCGCGGTTTTCAACACTGGCAATCATACCGCCCATGCGCACTTCTTCACCCTGATTGGCTGCGGTCATACTGGCTACGACCGAGTACTCAGTTACCGGCTGATCCATACGACCTTTTAAACTGTCAGGCAAGGTGCTGCAACCGGTTAACAGTAGCGCCCCGATCATCAGCAATCCGATTGGTATTAACTTCATCACACGTACTCCTCTCTCGACGTCATACATAGATATCGACCCCGACGAGGTTCAGCAGTTCCTCTCGCCGCGCATGGTTAAGCACCGCTAAGTAAGACGACATCGCCTGACGACCGCGGCCATCGGGTAAATCATACTGGATATGTTGTTTAGCTTGCTCTGCCTCTGAGACAGAGACGTGTTGCACCTTTTGCCGCACTGCCTTGGCAACTTGGCTCGTTTGCGGGGTTTGTTTACGCGACGCTTTCTCCGAGGATGAAGGGCGCCGCGTTTGATTCGGCCGGTTAGGCGGTGAAGAAGGAATTCCGTTAATCGATACCATACTGGCTTCCTATGCGAGGCAAACCGACCCAAACAGACTCTTACTCGCGTCCGGGGAGCTTCTTCCACGTGACCTTGTCACGCAAGTAGGTGGGCGTCGCGAGCTCAGCGGCGACAGCCTCACCACGCTGGTAGGCGTGTTTAGCGATAGCCAGCATGTCTTGTGCTTGTGGATACAACACGCCCGATTCCGTGGTGGTCAGATCCAACCCTTTCGCTAATTCAGGATAGGCAGGCCAGCCGGTTCCCGCCAGTGCCCACGTACCATCGGTCGATTCAAGACGTAATGCGTCAGGCGCGACAACCGCTTCATCAGCCAACGCAAGCCAATCGCCATTTTCTTGACGTTGATACTGGGCAAAGTATAGCTCTCCCATTCGCGCATCAATCGCCGTGAGTACTTGCGTCGTGCCATGAGTGCGGTGCGCTTGCTCTGCCATCGCCGCTAGCGTCGATACGCCCAGCACGGGTAAATCAGCACCAAACGCTAAACCTTGTGCAATCCCAATGCCAATTCGCACGCCAGTGAAGCTACCTGGACCGCGACCAAAGGCGAGAGCATCGAGTTGCGTGAGTGATACGCCCGCCTCCGCGAGTACCTCATCGACCATGGGTAAGATTTTATTGGTGTGTTCACGCGGCGCAATGTCACTGCGCACCATCATCTGATCGCCGATAGACAGCGCAACAGAGCAGTTTTCCGTGGCCGTATCCACGGCAAGCATTTTTAGCGTCATTTAACCCTCAATCGGTGATTGCAATGCAGTCACATCTGCATCGGTATGGTCAGCATTAATGGCTGACAAAAAGTCGTCAATATTATTTAGATCGCGCGTGCGCGGTATGGGCGGTAAGCTGCGCAAAAAGGTGGCGCCATAAGGGCGCGTCACTAAGCGGTTATCACAAATGATCAACGCGCCTTGATCGCGCTTGTCACGAATCAAACGCCCGACCCCTTGCTTGAGCGTAATTACCGCTTCTGGTATCTGCACTTGCGAGAAAGGGTCACCGCCTTGCAACTTACAATCTTCAATACGCGCTTTAAGTAAAGGATCATCGGGTGAGGCAAACGGCAATTTGTCGATGATCACGCAACTGAGTGCCTGCCCACGCACATCTATCCCTTCCCAAAACGCGCCGGTTGCCACCAGCAACGCGTTCCCCAGTGATAAATATTCTGCCAACAGGCGCTGTTTAGGCATTTCGCCTTGCATCAGTACCGGGATCTCGAGCTGGCCGCGAAACAACGCCGTTAGATCTCGCACCATTTGATGCGAAGTACATAAAAAGAAGCAGCGCCCTTGGTTGCGCTCAATCACAGGCCCCAACAAGGTTGCCAGCTTATCGGCTCGCCGATAGCTATTGGTTTCAGGCACATGGCGTGGCACACACAGTCGCGCTTGTGAGGGGTAGTCAAAGGGGCTTTCTAATGTCATCTGCTGTTGTGCTGAAATGCCAAGTCGATGACTAAAGTGGCTAAAGTCACCTTCCACGGCGAGTGTCGCCGAGGTAAAAATCCATGCCCCACCTTGTTCATTCATTTGTTCGCGGAAACGATCGGCCACCGAGAGCGGCGTAATATTGAGGCTGAAGTGATGGCGCGTACACTCATACCAGTACGAATAGCCTGTGATCGACGTATCACGCAGTCGCGATAAACGTGCCTTAAACAAGGTGATGCGATCAAACGCCGCATCCAATAGTTGGCTGCGACCCAGTGACAGTTTGACCACGTCATGGGCCAACTCCAGTGCATCGGTTAAGCGTACTAATTCTTTCTCGACAGCCGGTGAGGCTTGAAGCTCTCGCCAATTGCCACGAAAGCCGGGCTCTCCCATCACTAAACGCATATCCATCGCCGCTTGCGATAAACGATCGGCGACTTTTTCCAACTGTCGGGTATCACGCAATTCCGTACGATAAGCAATGTGGATGTCTTTCGCAGCGTCTTGTAACTGGCGACTAGACAGCGACTGACCGAAATATTGGCTGGCAATATCAGGTAATTGATGCGCTTCATCGAACACCATGATATCCGCATCTGGGATCAATTCCCCAAACCCAGTTTCTTTGATCGCCACATCAGCCAAGAACAAATGGTGGTTCACGACCACTACATCCGCCTCCATCGCACGACGGCGCGCCTTGACCACATAGCAGTCTTCATAGCTTGGACAGTCTTTGCCAAGACAATTGTCGTTGGTCGACGTGATCACAGGAATGAGCGGACTGTCTTCCGCCAACGCGTCACATTCACTCAAATCCCCCGACTCTGTATACGAAGACCATTCGCGGATTTTGACCAGTTGGCTTAGTTGGCTCGGATCGCTATCTGGACGATGACACTCACTGATTTGACGACTCAAACGCTCGGGGCATAAATAGTTTACTCGCCCTTTCAACAGCGCCGTGGTACCAGTGAACCCCAACGCCGATTTCATCAAGGGTAAATCGCGATGATAAAGCTGCTCTTGCAGGTTCTTTGAGCCCGTGCTGATGATGGCTTTTTTACCACTCAACAATACAGGGGCAAGATAGGCATACGTTTTCCCTGTTCCTGTCCCGGCCTCGACCACCAACTGTCCTTGCTCGCGGATCGCGGCATCGACCGCCTTCGCCATATCGGTTTGCGGCTGTCGAGGCACAAAGCCATCAATTGCTTTTGCCAGCGCACCGGCATCAGAGAAAACCTTTCGGATCATTGGATAAATACACAGGGGAAAGCGGGCATTATGCCAAAGCCCCCAAGAGGATGAAACCACTTCCCCTCGGATGTTCGGCGATCAGGGTAAATTCACTTTGACCTTGGGGTGTAGACAGGGTAAAACCGAAGGACTATTAAGCAACATAACATCAACATGGAACGAAAAACATTACTCACGGATTGTCCCGATGCCCAAGGCCTGATCGCCAAGATCACCAATATTTGTTACAAGCACCAACTCAACATCGTCCATAATCGCGAATATGTCGACAATGCCACGGGTCGATTTTACATGCGCACCGAATTGGAAGGGATTTTTAATGACCACACGCTGTTGTTAGATCTCGACCAAGCGCTTCCTGCTGGGAGTCACCGTCAGCTTATCAGCTCACGACGAAAGCGCGTTGTGATCATGGTGACCAAAGAGTCGCACTGTTTGGGCGACATTTTAATGAAAGCCTACGATGGCTCTTTGGATATCGAGATTGCTGCCGTGGTGGGAAACTATGACAAGCTACAGACGCTGACTGAGCGCTTCGATATTCCGTTCCACCATATTTGCCATCAAGATTTATCGCGTGAAGCACACGAGCAGGCAATGTTAAAGGCAATCCAGCCGTACCAACCAGACTACATCATACTGGCCAAGTATATGCGCGTGCTCACGCCAGACTTTGTCGCGCAATATCCACACAGAATCATTAATATTCACCATAGCTTCTTGCCAGCATTTATTGGCGCACGCCCCTATCATCAGGCTTTTGAACGCGGCGTCAAAATCATCGGTGCAACCGCGCACTTTGTTACCAACAACTTGGATGAAGGCCCTATTATTGGTCAAGATGTGATTCATGTTGATCACAGTTTTAGTGCACAAGATATGGCCAAGGCCGGACGTGATGTGGAAAAAAGCGTGCTAAGCCAAGCGATCGCCCGAGTGGTGGATGACAAGGTTTTTGTTCACGGCAATAAAACCGTGATCCTATAATCACTTATCGCACTCTCGACAGCCTTACGACGCCAGTGCTCAGTCACTGGCCTCACTTGCAATAATCTCAGCCAGCGGAAAAGGGTGAAACTTCACGCAAACATCTTGATACTTAAAAGCGATGGTCGGATTGGGTAACCGCTCGCCTTTAACACAAGGTTCGCTGCTCTTCACCGTGATGGCATGTTGCTGTTCCGCGCGTTCAAATATACCCGGAAACGCTCGCAGCAATGCTTGCTCAAGTCCTACCATATCAGGGTTAGCGCAGGGCAGCACAAACTCAACATGCTCCCAGCTTTGCCGCGGATACCGTTTGTGGCTAGGAAACGGAAGCTCAACCCAATGCGTTTGCCATTGGCCAATGGTTAATGCCCGGTCCAGTGTATAAATGTGGATTGGCCGACCGTTGACGATCGCCTCAGAGCACAACTTACCTTGCGACGCGAGCTCACTGGCCAAAGATTCGGTTACCGCGATATCGTGGGTGCGTATCGCGACATGATCCAGTGTCAGCCCCGAGCAATCGATCGCTAGCAAGTCAAGCAACTGATTGATTTTATCTGCAAAAGCTGCTTTATCTCGCATCAGGGTAGTTAGGTTCGTGGCATCATGCATAGTGACCTCTTTAAGGTTAAACGTCGCCCGTTTCATTTCAGCGCGTAAAGATATCAGTGTTGACGGTGAATAACTATTGCCAACCCCTGCTAGTTTATGGGTATCATTAGGGTTTACCCGCGTCAGTTGACGCCACGGTTCGCAACAATACAGCATCCCGCCAACACTGTGCTTGTACGCCCAAGGCTCAGTGCAGTGTTGGCGGATTCTTGTATCTGTAAGCTGGAAGCCCACACAACGGGCAGTTAACAATCGGCCCGGTTAGTAGTAAAGGTAAGCAAGTGAATATTCAAAGTCTTCTTAACGAGAAAGTTTCTGCCGCCATGGTTGCGGCTGGTGCGCCTGAAGGCACACCGGCGGCGGTACGTCAGTCTGCTAAACCTCAATTTGGTGATTATCAGGCCAACGGCGTGATGGGCGCAGCAAAAAAATTAGGATGTAACCCTCGCGAGTTCGCACAAAAAGTACTGGATGCCCTCGACCTTGGCGATATGGTCAGTAAAACCGAAATCGCTGGCCCTGGTTTTATCAATATTTTCTTAAACGACCAATGGCTGGCGAAGCAAGCAGACCAAGCGCTCGCGGATGCGCGATTAGGTGTCGCCACGGAAGCGGCGCAAAACATTGTGGTCGATTACTCGGCACCAAACGTTGCCAAAGAAATGCACGTGGGCCATCTGCGTTCAACCATCATTGGTGACGCCGTTGTTCGCACCTTGGAATTTCTAGGCCATAAGGTCACCCGCGCCAACCATCTCGGCGACTGGGGCACGCAGTTTGGTATGTTGATTGCCAACTTGGAACTGCATGAGTCTCGCGGTGATGACATCTCGATGGAACTTGGCGATATTGAAAACTTCTATCGTGAGTCCAAGCGCCGTTACGACGAAGACGAAGAGTTTGCTGCCACTGCACGTCAGTATGTGGTTCGTCTTCAGCGTGGTGATGCGTACTGCAAAGAAAAATGGGAAAAATTAGTGAAAGTGACGTTGGAACAAAACCAACGTAACTACGACCGTCTCAATGTGTCATTGACTGACAAAGACGTCATGGGTGAAAGCCTTTATAACGACATGCTGCCGGGCATTGTCGAAGACTTAAAAGCGAAAGGCATTGCTGTTGAAGATGACGGTGCACAAGTCGTGTTCTTGGATGAATACAAGAACAAAGACGGTGAGCCTATGGGTGTGATCATTCAAAAGCGTGATGGTGGCTTTTTGTACACCACCACCGACATTGCCTGTGCCAAATACCGCTACGAGCATTTCAATGCCGATCGCGTCTTGTATTTTATTGACTCACGCCAGCATCAGCACCTGATGCAAGCATGGACCATTGTGCGTAAAGCTGGTTACGTGCCTGATTCTGTCAGCCTCGAGCACCATGCGTTTGGTATGATGCTTGGCAAAGATGGCAAGCCATTTAAAACTCGAGCAGGTGGCACCGTTCGTCTTGCTGACTTACTCGACGAAGCTGAAACCCGTGCCAAGGCACTGATCGCCAAGAAAAATCCAGACATGGATGAAGCTGAGCAGCGTGAAATCTCTACCACAGTCGCAATGGCGGCGGTGAAGTATGCGGATCTGTCTAAGCACCGCACCACGGACTACATCTTCGACTGGGATCATATGCTGGCATTTGAGGGCAACACAGCGCCTTATATGCAGTACGCCTACACCCGTGTTGCTTCTGTGTTTGCAAAGTCAGGCGTTGACCGTGATGCACTTGAAGGTGAAATGGTCATTGAGCATGAGAAAGAAAAAGCATTGGTTGCCAAGCTATTGCAATTCGAAGAAGCGGTTAAGTCTGTTGCTCGCGAAGGCCAACCACACCTGATGTGTAGCTACTTGTTCGATTTGGCGGGACTTTTCTCTAGCTTCTATGAAGCGTGTCCGATTCTGTTGGCTGAAGGTCAAACCCGTCAAAGTCGTCTGCGCATGGCGGCACTGACAGCAAAAACGATCAAACAAGGTCTTGCGCTACTGGGTATCAATACCCTTGAGCGCATGTAACCTTACCTTGTTCAACCGATAGCTGATATGAAAGCCCACCCTAACCGGTGGGCTTTTTAATGGTTAGCCTTGCCCGAAACGCTGTTCGGTTTCGCTTAGCCAAAGCCGCTCCTCAGGGGTGGATAAGCGTCCCATAACGGCATTGCGATGTGGAAAACGGCCAAAGGCCTCGATAATGTCATAATGCTGACGCGCATAATCGTAGCATTGTTCAAACCAAGCTTGATTCTCTGGTTCAACCGCTTGCCGAAGTTGATTGAAGCGAAACAGAGCTTCTTGCTGATCGTCTTCTCCCTCTGCGTGCTCGAGCGGCATGTAAAAGAAAACACGCTGTAAAGGCGTCAGTGCCTGATCATCCCCTTTCGCTAACCCAGCCTTACAAATGGCTAATGCTAATGCATCATAACGATACGCCGCCGCTAACCCTCGGTATAAATTGCGTGGGAATTGGTCCAGCAAGATAATCAATGCAAGGCGGCCTTGTGGGGTCTGCGCCCACGCATTTAATTCTCCCGCTCCCGCCGCGCTAACCCACGTTTGAAACATTGCTCGAATCTGTTCATCGGTTTCTGGATTGCCACCAAACCACAACGCATTGCACTCTGGCGCCGGCACTTGCTCAGCGCTTTGACCAAACCAAAACGAAAGGACTTCTTGATAGTGCATCTTGCCTCCTACCCGCAACCTTAACCGCTCTCACGATCAAGTCATTCAATATTCTTCTCTATTCAAGCGTACTTGGTTTTGGTTGTCCCCGGTTCAAATCAAACAATCTCATCGGTACTTTGTGACCCGTCAGCAAGTTGTGATGTAAGCTAGAGCAATACATTTCATTAAGGAGCCACCATGTCTTTTTCTCTTCATGATCGCCTCGCTGCAGATAGTGCCTACGTGGGCGACTTTGATTTGTGCCAATTACGTCTTGCCCATGCAGATTTTGGCCCTTGGCTAATCCTCATCCCACGCAAAAACCATATCCACGAAGTGCATCACCTCAGTGATGAGGATCAGCAACAGCTATGGCGAGAGTCGGCTGCTGTCTCGCAATGTTTGGAACACTGTTTCCGCCCCGATAAGCTCAACATCGCGGCGATCGGCAACCGCGTGCCACAACTTCATGTCCATCATGTCGCACGCTTCCAAACCGATAGTGTGTGGCCGAATCCTATCTGGGGACATCTTAATGTGGGCCCTCGCGCTAATGATAAACAAACTGCTCTGATTCAAACCCTACGAACCACGCTGATGCCAGATGGATTGGATGTCAATCCGGCATAAAACGCTTCGTTATTTTCGTCAAAATGGAAAAGCGCAGCAATAAAAAACATAAATTTCAGACACTTAAGAGTGACTGCACTTTTAACGAAAGATGGCGGAATTCTCCTAACTCTTCCTGACCCACACAGGCTACATTAGTGACTCTTTCATAACCTTTTCAACCGGGTGGAGTGTCCGCTCCGCCCCCGGCAGCAAGCGAAGGTGTCGTTGACACCCGTGGTATGGTCTCCCCGGTCATACCACGTTCCTTTTTCCTTTATACAAATTCCAATACCAGTCGCTGTCAGATATGTGCAAGAATGCATATGCCTTACTGGCGTAGCAGATTTAATCGGCTGGGCTAGTGAGTGCTTGAGGGAGGATGCGATCACGATACTGTGAGGGGCTCACACCAAAGTATCCTTTAAACCGCTGACTGAAATACGCTGGATCACGATAGCCACACGCTTCGGCTGTCTCAGTAATACTCATCCCTTGTTTTAACAGCCCGCTCGCATGGGTCAATCGCTTTTGAGTGATATAGCTGGTGACCGTGATGTGAAAATACTGGCGGCATTTGCGTTGTAAGTTCCGCTCCGACATGGCCAATACAGCAGCCAGCTCATGAGTAGAAAAGTCAGGATGGGTAAAGCCGCTTTCTACCGCTTGCATAAAACGCGAGATCCATGCTGAGCGCAGCTGTTGACACTGAGCACGGCGTTTAGCGTGATGCCCCTTCATAGTGACGACAACCGCTTCAGGCTGAGCCGCGATGGGATCAAAAACTGGCTGTGTTGTGTGAATTTGTTGAAGACGCTTGCTTTGTTGCCTAGCCTGATAGCGCTGTTTAAACGCTAATCCAACCGCTAACAACACAATACTCACGAAAACAGCAAGAACGGCCCCACTCATCATGTGTGGCAACATGGGAAGAGAGATATCAAGATTTAATACCGTATGCGAGGCACCATCGCGAGGAATGGCAATGCGCAGCTGATACTCTCCCCCTGCCATATTCGCCAGCGTAATCGTATCGCTGCTGGTTTGTTGCCATGCGGCAAGCTGGCCGGCCATTGGGTTCCCCGGATGACGCTTAGCAATCAACTGGTAGTGGACACGACTGACCTGTCGCTCGGGTGGCCAACTTCCCCACTCAAGTTGGGTCGGATTATTTTCCAGCAATGTCATGGACGTTTGCTGGCGAGGTGCAATACGCCAACGCCTATCCTGTTGCCATACCGCGCCAATCACAACCTTCGGCGGTTTTCGTAGTGAGAACGCAAGTTGATCGGTATTAATCACAAAGCGTTCAGCGCCGGAAAAAATGGTCAGCTGATGCGGGTTGGATACTCGACACTCCACCTGTCCCATTGGCGAGGGTAATCTGAATGTCCGCACGACACCTCTTGGCGCGATATGGACGATGGCTTGGTTGCTGTATGCCCAAACACCATCTTTGTTCCCGGTAATACAATGAAACTGCTCATTGTTTAACGACAGGTAGGCCGCCGACACCGTATCCGGCGTGGTATGGTCATACTGATAAATGCCTTGCGCACTGGCTAGCCAAAGGCGGCCCCGTTCATCGGTATACAAATCAGACAGTGGCAGGAGAGAAACAGGTAATCGAATCGCCTGAAACTGTCCATCTCGATAACGCGTCAAACCTTGCTGCTGCCGGATCCAAACACTACCGCGACCATCATCATAAAAACCTTCAACGTCACCCTCGTCCACTTGCCATCCGGTTCCGTAGTCCACAACCGTCTCTGAATCCGGCCAGTAGCGGATTAACTGAGCCCCTTTTGCCAACCAAAGTGTCCTTGCCGCATCAGTATACAAGTGGTCAGCGGCGAAGTTAGCGACAGGTTCAGGGAGTATTAAACGCGCCCCTGTTTGAGTATCTAAGCCCGCCACACCATTTTCTGTCGACCACCACAACTGGGTCGCTTTTCGTGCGGCACTCTTGATCTTATCGCCGTTTTGATCGGGCATACGCGCCAACCAACGACCACTCAGATCGCGCCAATGACGACCTCTTAACAGCCACGGGTCACTCGCCTCAGAAAAACCATGAGTGATCGCTTGTGGAAAGGGACCATGATGATGCGCAATCCAGCGCTGCCCGGCAGCACGATAACGCAGAGATCGGTCGGTGGAAAACCAAATCCCTCCTTCGGCGTCGGCACGTAAAAATGTCACCCTTGAACCATCAATTGCACTCTGACTCGGCGTCCATACCGGCGATGCGCTCCCATCGAGTGACAGTAGAAACAGTCCTTGATCATTGGCGGCCCAAACGCCTCCCGCGCCTGATGCGAGAAAACTAAATCCACCCTGCTGAGTTAGTATGTGTTGCCCGGTCACAGAGTGTTCATCGAGGGCAAGTAAATAGACCGCATTTTGGGTGCTGACCCAAGCTCTCGAGTCTTGCCCTGTGATCGCAGTTATCGCTGAATTGAAGCGATGTATCTGGCGAATACCTTGCTCATCCACTTGGTAGAGCCCCTGACCAATAGCAATCAAGCGATGCTCGTTCGTCATCCAAGTTAACTCGGCTTGCCATTGTCCTGCGCGCCAAATAGAAAAGCTGTTGTCTTCCACCACATAACGGCTGAGTTGACCGTCACTAATATGCCAAAGCTCACCGTCTATCGTCGCAAGACGGGATTGTGCATCCGCTTGGCGCGCCAACACCGTCTGTGGCAGACGATAACGAGTGACAATATGCTGCCCCGATTGGTAGCGATAAATAAAGTTTTGCCCTGCCATCCAAAGGGCATCATGCGCAAAGGCAATCGCCGTTACTTTTTCTTCGGGCAGACTGAGAACATCACTGAGTGGGTGGGTTTGGTGGCCGTCAAAAAAGACAACCGCGCCTTGATGATTAAGCAGCCACACTCCTCCACCCGGCTGGTAGGCAATATCACGCACGTTCGCGACCGCCTGCAAGCCCGGATAGGCTTGGAACGAGGTTTCCAACCCATGATGTGCCTGCAAAGGCAGACAGAGAAAGGTGCTAATTACCCAAATCAGGCAGAGCAAAAGGCGTTTCATGCAACTAAGAGAGGAATAAGGGTCGCAAAATTAAGACGGGTATCATCCTGTGTAACCAAACAAAATGGAACCCTGCGACCCTCAATGTGAGCTGGGCCTCACATTCTTGAGATTTATTAGCTGTTCAGAACTTGAGACAGCTGCTGGTGAGCGCGTCTTGCTTGACGCTTGAAGTCGTCCTGCTCGCTACGCGGTACAGGATGCGCTTCAGGTAAAGGAACCTTCATCGCATTCACTGGATGGCCATATTTAATCAGCTCAAAATGCAAATGAGGTCCGGTCGAGCGCCCAGTGTTGCCACTCAATGCGATTTTTTGCCCCATAGAGACGTGATCACCCGGTTTCACTAAAATACGGTGAAGATGCAAATAGCGGGTCGAGTATTCGCGACCGTGTTTGATCACGACATAGTTGCCGGCTAGTGGGTGCTTGCGCGCTTTGACCACTACCCCATCACCTGCCGCCAAGACGGGCGTACCCACCGGGGTGGCAAAATCGGTGCCATTATGCGGTGAAATACGTCCGGTGATCGGATGCTTACGATGTGGGTCAAATGGCGAGCTGATACGGTAACGCTTAGCGGTTGGGAAACGGCGCAAAGCACGATCCAGACTATGGCCCTGCTCATCGTAAAAGCGACCATCGGTGTGGCGGTAGACAAAGATATCTCGATCGCCCGCTTGATAAAGCATCGCCATCACGTCGCCAGACGATACCGCTTTATTATCGATAAACTCTTTGTTGACCAAGACTGAAAAGCGATCCCCACGATGGGATTCTGCACCAAAGTCAAAACGCCATTGTAAGGCTGAGACTAAGTTCTGAATTTGGTTGGGCGTCAATCCTGCTTGTCGAGCTTGCTGGTAAAAGCTACTTGTGACGCGACCCGACAGAGTGACTTGCTCGTAGACTCCGGTCGTTTCAAGTTGCTCGTAGCTCACCCCATCCGCACCGAAGACATACTGATCCCGATATTTAATCGATTGATAGACAGTGAGTGACGAAAGCTGTCCCTCATCATCAACTTGCCAATCAATTTTTTGTCCAAGCCGAAGATCGCCTGCCTTCTGATTCACATCGAGGATCTGGTACATCTGACGGAGCGGTATACCATACTGTGAAAAAATCGCACCCAAGGTATCACCAGAGGCAACCGTGTGGGTGTGAATGCGGGCCGCTTCTGAAGTGATATCTTGCTCGAGAGCATCTTCAGGCACTGTCAGTGCTGGATCATCAGCGTCTAAACCAACTTCAATCGGCTCACTGTTTTCTAGCGGCATCGATGCCTGTTGCTCATCGATTAGCGGCAATGAGCGACGTTCATCGTGATGTTTAAAAGGATGTGGCTGCCACATGAGTGCGGCAGCAACGAGTAACGATAATGAGGCGAGCGCCAGCTTGTGCTGGCGAGGTAACCGAGCGGTCGCGGCTAACCAGTTAGTGAGTAGTTTCATGCTTTAAACAACGTGCGAAGCGGTTTCCCATATCTTTCAAAAAAACCTGATAACCATCAGGCGCAACTCGAATAGCAGTTGCCAACGGATCCAAAGCAATCACAGTAACGTCATCGTTTCGGGTCACAGCATCGACCAGTGAGGGATTAAACTGCGGCTCGGTGAAGATACAGGTCGCGTCATGATTTAGCAATCCTCTCCGGATAGTTACTAGGGTCTTTGCGCCCGGTTTTTGGCTAGGATCAACGGTAAAGTGGCCCGTTTTCTTCAAACCAAATGCTTGTTCAAAGTAACCGTACGCATCATGAAATACGAAATATCCACTTTGCTGGCGTTGCGCCAATGCCGCATGAATATCGGTTACTGTCTCATCCAGCTGGGCGTTAAAAATGGCTAATTTAGCGCGGTATTGGTCAGCCTTTTCGGGCGCAGTTGTTATCAAGGCTTGAGTAATCGCCCGCGCTGCGACACGTGCCGACTCGGGGCCCAGCCAAATATGAGGGTCAATACCATGGTGGTCATGGTCGTGGCCATGATGGTGGGTCTCTGCTTCCCCGTCATAATGACGAAGTGGGATCCCCTCTACTTGAGTGAGGGTTAATACATTGGGCTGCTCTTGCAACAGTTTACTCAAGAATAATTCAAGCTCCGGTCCCACCCAAACCGTCAAATCGGCCGCTTTCAAATTGCGAATATCAGAAGGTTTTAGCGCATAGCCGTGTGGTGATGCGCCGGGCGGGAGTAACACCTCTACCGTATCGTCGTCTGCGACTAACCCTTTAGCAATCAGCTGCACCGGCTTAATCGTGGTCATCACAGTGACAGCCTGCGCTGGCAAGGCCAGTAACAGCGCAAAAAATAGTCCAATAACACGCACACCCATGGTTTACCCCAATTAATCAGTTTCATCAGCGATGCGAAATGTTATAATATAACAATTACAATTCACAATGCTTTTTTCACTATGACTGACTCGCTAGTCACCCTCGATGCGGTGACGGTGACCTATAACGGCCGCCAGGTTCTGGATAATGTGTCGCTAGACTTAAAACGCGGCAATATCACCACATTGATTGGCCCTAATGGCGCGGGAAAATCCACCCTTGTAAAAACACTGATTGGCTTGGTTAAACCCAGCCAAGGCGCTGTGAGGCTTAAAAAAGGATTAAAGATCGGTTATGTGCCACAAAAGCTTCAGCTTAACCAAACACTACCCTTGACGGTCGACCGGTTTATCCGCTTGGGGACGCGCTACACCAACGCGCAAATTACGCAAGCGCTAAGCACCGTCAATGCGGCCGCACTGCAATTTTCTAACATGCATACCTTGTCCGGCGGAGAAACCCAGCGGGTGTTGCTTGCCCGTGCGATCCTGAAATCTCCCGATCTCTTAGTACTGGATGAGCCGGTGCAAGGCGTGGATGTCAGCGGCCAGCTTGAAATGTATAGCCTTATCGCGACGCTGCGCGACACACTCAGCTGCGCCGTTTTAATGGTCTCACACGACCTGCATTTAGTGATGGCGAAAACCGATGAGGTGATCTGTTTGCAGCACCATGTGTGTTGCTCAGGGGCGCCTGATGCGATTTCTCAACATCCCTCTTATGTCGCGATGTTCGGTCGCCAAACCAGCGAACAGCTTGCTTTGTATCACCACCATCACAATCACGATCACGATTTATCTGGACAGCCTGTTAATGGCTGCCAACATCAGGAAGACCAGCATGATTGAGTTTTTAATGGCACCTATTCTAGGAGGGGTGCTGATTGCCGCCATTGCAGGTCCACTGGGCTCTTTTGTGGTATGGCGTCGAAT
Organism: Salinivibrio sp. PR932; assembly: GCF_001996125.1. NCBI lineage: Bacteria > Pseudomonadati > Pseudomonadota > Gammaproteobacteria > Vibrionales > Vibrionaceae > Salinivibrio > Salinivibrio sp. PR932. The sequence goes on from NZ_MUFM01000016.1 coordinate 22,765, forward strand.
GGCCTATTTTGGTGATACCCTCGCCCATGCGTCGTTGCTTGGGCTCGCCGTCGGTTTTTTGTTGCAAATTGACCTTAATCTTGCGCTTATCGCAACCTGTCTTTTACTTGCCATTGTTCTGGTTGGTTTACAGCGCCAGCACTTAGTCGCCACTGATACTCTGCTCGGTATTTTGGCGCACAGTGCTTTATCGTTAGGGCTCGTCGCGGTCAGTTTTCTTGATACAGTACGTGTGGATTTAATGGCGTATCTGTTTGGGGACTTATTGGCCGTGACCTATACCGATTTAACTTGGTTAGCTATTGGCGCTTGCTTCACATTTGCTGTGATGGCTTATTACTGGGAGCCCTTACTCTCAATGACCGTCAGCGAAGAGTTGGCTCAAGTTGAGGGCATTGATGTGGAACGCTTACGGCTGCTGCTCATGTTACTTATCGGGCTTGTGATTGCACTGGCGATGAAATTTGTCGGCGCCTTGATCATTACGTCAATGCTTATCATTCCCGCAGCAACAGCACGACGTCTCTCGGCTACGCCCGAACAAATGGCGTCATTGTCGAGTTTAATTGGAATGGGCGCTGTTTTTCTCGGTATGGCGGGCTCTTGGTTTTACGATACGCCGGCTGGTCCATCGGTCGTGGTTGCGGCGGCAGGCGTATTTATGCTGAGCCAGCTGATCCCAATTCGAAGCCGCTAGCGACTCATCCATACGGTTAGCTTGTGCTCATACAAAACAAGACAAAAAAGCCGCTCACAGTGAGCGGCTTTGAATCATGCTACGACTGCGTTTTTACCATCCGGTTTTATCGCGCAGTGCTTGACCAATTTCTGCCAAGCTTTTTACTGTGGTGACGCCTGCAGCTTCAAGAGCTGCAAACTTGTCATCGGCTGTTCCTTTACCACCAGAGATAATCGCACCCGCATGGCCCATACGTTTACCCGGAGGTGCGGTTACTCCGGCAATATAAGAAACAACAGGTTTGGTGACATTCTCTTTGATGTAAGCCGCCGCTTCTTCTTCAGCCGTACCACCGATTTCACCAATCATGACAATCGCTTCAGTCGCTGGATCCTTTTCGAACATTTCGAGAATGTCGATAAAGTTAGAACCTGGAATAGGATCGCCACCAATCCCGACACAGGTTGACTGGCCAAAACCTTCATCCGTAGTCTGCTTCACCGCTTCATAGGTCAAGGTACCTGAACGTGACACAATACCGACTTTACCCGGTTTATGGATGTGACCTGGCATGATGCCAATCTTACATTCACCCGGGGTGATCACGCCTGGGCAGTTTGGACCAATCATGCGAACGCCAGCTTCATCAAGCTTCACTTTCACTTCCAGCATATCCAGCGTTGGGATCCCTTCGGTGATACACACAATCAACTCGATACCCGCATCAACTGCTTCGAGAATCGCATCTTTACAGAATGGTGCTGGCACGTAGATCACCGACGCTGTTGCACCCGTCGATTCCACGGCTTCTGCCACTGTGTTAAACACCGGCAAACCGAGATGGGTAGTTCCCCCTTTACCCGGTGATACCCCACCAACCATTTGCGTACCGTATTCGATCGCCTGCTCAGAGTGGAAGGTACCCTGTCCACCCGTAAAGCCCTGACAGATGACTTTGGTGTCTTTATTAATCAGCACTGACATTGTTATTTACCCTCCGCTGCAGCAACGACTTTCTGTGCGGCTTCTGTGAGTGAGGTGGCCGCGATGATGTTCAAGCCGCTATCGGCTAGTTTCTTCGCACCTACTTCGGCATTATTGCCTTCTAGGCGAACGACAACAGGCACTTTCACGCCCACTTCTTCCACTGCGCCAATGATGCCGTCGGCAATCAAGTCACAGCGAACGATGCCGCCGAAGATATTCACCAATACTGCCTTCACATTGCTGTCAGACAGGATAATCTTGAATGCTTCAGTCACACGCTCTTTCGTCGCGCCACCGCCGACATCCAAGAAGTTAGCAGGGCTACCGCCGTGCAGATTAACAATATCCATGGTGCCCATCGCAAGACCTGCACCATTGACCATGCAGCCAATGTTTCCATCGAGGGCAACGTAGTTCAGTTCCCACTGCGCCGCATGCGCCTCACGGGCGTCTTCTTGGCTTGGATCGTGCATCGCGCGAACCTGTGGCTGGCGATAGACCGCATTGCTATCAATCGACAGTTTTGCATCCAAGCAGTGCAGGTTGCCCTGATCAGTGATCACCAATGGGTTCACTTCAACCAATGCGACGTCTTTGTCAAGAAACAGCTGTGCAATCCCCATGAAGATCTTGGTGAACTGCTTGATTTGGTCACCTTCAAGGCCCAATTTAAATGCCAGTTGACGGCCTTGATAAGGCTGAGGACCAACTAAAGGATCAATCGATGCTTTGTGAATTAATTCAGGCGTTTCTTCCGCCACTTTCTCAATTTCCACACCGCCTTCTGTTGACGCCATGAAAACCACGCGGCGTGAGCCACGGTCAACGACCGCACCGAGATATAGCTCTTTGGCGATATCAGTGCAGGATTCAACGAGAATTTTACTAACCGGTTGGCCATTCGCATCTGTTTGGTAAGTAACAAGGTTTTTACCTAGCCATTGTTGTGCGAACTCGCGAATTTGTTCTTTAGAGGAAGCCAGTTTTACGCCGCCCGCTTTACCGCGACCGCCCGCGTGGACCTGACATTTGACGACCCATTTGTCGCCACCAATTTTGTCGGCTGCTTCAGCAGCTTCTTGTGGTGTGTCGCAAGCATAGCCCTCTGAAACTGGTAGACCATATTCAGCGAACAGCTGCTTTGACTGATATTCGTGCAGATTCATGATGTTCTATCCGTGTTAATGTCCATTATTGTGTCTTTGTGCTTTCCAAATGAGGGGACTCCGTCCCCTCGACTGACAGCCAGCACATCACGTACTGGCCCATCAGTTAAACGTCCAATAGCAGACGTGTTGGGTCTTCAAGAAGCTCTTTGATGGTAACCAGGAAGCCAACCGATTCACGGCCGTCAATCAGACGGTGATCGTAGGAAAGCGCCAAGTACATCATTGGTAGGATCTCTACCTTGCCATCTACCGCCATTGGGCGGTCTTGAATTTTGTGCATGCCAAGAATGGCTGCCTGAGGTGGGTTAATAATTGGCGTCGACATCAGCGAACCAAATACCCCACCGTTAGTGATCGTAAAGTTACCCCCGGTTAGCTCATCAACGGTTAGCTTACCGTCTCGGCCTTTGACCGCGAGATCACGGATCCCTTTCTCGATATCCGCAAAGCCTAGCTTATCGCAATCACGCAGCACTGGGGTGACCAAACCGCGTGGTGTTGATACCGCCATGCTCACATCGAAGTAGTTGTGATAAACGATGTCATCACCGTCGATAGACGCATTCACTTCAGGGTAACGCTTGAGCGCTTCAACCACTGCCTTCACATAGAAAGACATGAAGCCGAGGCGAATATCATGGCGTTTTTCGAAGCTATCACGATACTGCTTACGCAGTTCCATAATCGGCTTCATGTTGACTTCGTTGAACGTGGTCAACATTGCGGTACTGTTTTTCGCTTCCAACAAGCGCTCAGCAACACGCTTACGCAAACGTGTCATTGGCACACGTTTTTCACCGCGCTCAGCCACAGCAGGGACGTCTTGGGCAGGTTTGCCTTGCTCGCCACCTTTTGGCTTGTTCTTCAGGTAAGCATCAACATCTTCTCGGGTAATACGCCCACCCACACCTGTGCCTTTCACCGCATCAGGAGAGATATCATGCTCGGCTAGTAAGCGACGCACGGCTGGGCTCAATGCATCATTAGACTCTTCTTCCAGTGATGCTGTATGGCGCTTATCCGGTGACGCTTCTGATTCAGCAGGCACGTCTTTGGTCGGCTCTCCTGCCACAGCGCCTTCTTTCAACTTAGCGATGGCTTGTTTCGCCAACACGGTTGACCCTTCATCTTCAATGATTGACTCCAACACGCCATCAGCAGGCGCAGGCACTTCCAGTACCACTTTATCCGTTTCAATATCAACCAGTACTTCGTCACGGGTTACCGAGTCACCTGGCTGTTTGTGCCATGTGGCAATCGTTGCGTCAGCCACAGATTCGGGTAAATCGGGAACCAGAATTTCGATTGTCATATCGTAGTTATCCTTAATGTTCTAGTTCTTACTTGAGGGTCAGAGCGTCTTCGACTAACGCTTTTTGTTGTTTCTGGTGTACGGACATATAGCCTACCGCTGGCGATGCTGATGCCTCTCGTCCTGCGTAGGTTAAGGTAGCATCATCTGGAATCGCCGCACGGAAATTGTGCTGGCTGCTATACCAAGCCCCTTGGTTTTGAGGCTCTTCTTGGCACCACACAAAGTCTTTCGCATTGGTGTAAGGAGCGATAGCTTCTTTCACCGCATCCAATGGGAACGGATAAAGCTGCTCAATACGGATAATCGCCACATTGTCGATTTCCGACTTACGACGCGTTTCCAGTAGGTCGTAATACACCTTGCCTGCGCACATGACGACGCGTTCAACCTTGTTCGCATCCAGCTCATCCATCTCGCCAATGGCGGGGAGGAAATCACCATCAGATAAGTCTTCAAGGCTCGACACACACAGCGGGTGGCGCAGCAGCGACTTAGGTGACATCACAATCAATGGACGACGCATGGGGCGAACCACTTGGCGACGCAGCATGTGATAGACCTGTGCAGGCGTTGAGGGTACCACCACTTGCATGTTTTGTTCGGCACACAGCTGTAGATAGCGTTCAAGACGCGCCGATGAGTGCTCGGGGCCTTGTCCTTCATAGCCGTGAGGCAACAGCATGGTTAATCCGCACATACGGCGCCATTTTTGTTCCCCAGAGCTGATGAACTGATCAATCACCACTTGCGCGCCATTGGCAAAGTCACCGAACTGTGCTTCCCAAACGGTGAGACCACCAGGCTCTGCCGTTGCATAGCCATATTCGAACGCGAGAACCGCCTCTTCAGACAACACAGAGTCAAACACTTGGAATGGCCCTTGTTTGTCGTGAATATTCGCCAGTGGCAAATAGGTACTGCCGTCAGTTTGATTGTGCAAGACCGCATGACGGTGGAAGAAGGTACCTCGTCCGGAGTCTTGGCCGGTAATACGGATACGTTTGCCATCATCCACCAGCGTCGCATACGCCAAGGTTTCCGCCATACCCCAATCTAGCTTTTTCTCACCTTCCACCATGACTTTACGATCGTTATAAAGCTTGGCGACACGGCTATGAAGCTTGTGGCTTTCTGGCAATTGGCAAATCCGATGGCCGAGCTCTTTCAGACGCTTAGCGTCAAACTTACTCGCCCACTCTACGGTCCAATCATGCCCAAGATAAGGGGTCCAATCGACCGAGTGCAACGCCATCGGGCGCCATTCTTTGACCACACATTCACCACGGTCAAGCGCATCGCGATACTCGTTGATAAGCTCGGTCGCTTTCTCAAGATTCGCAACACCCTGCTGATCAAGAACGTCCGCATAAAGCTTACGCGGTGTCGGATGCTTCTTGATCTTTTGGTACATCATAGGCTGTGTCGCGTTGGGCTCATCCGCTTCGTTGTGACCGTGACGGCGATAACACACCAAGTCAATGACCACATCACGCCGGAATTCGTTACGGAAATCAAGCGCTAAGCGAGAAACGAAGGCAACAGCTTCAGGATCATCCGCGTTTACGTGGAAGATTGGCGCCTGCACCATTTTGGCAATATCAGTACAGTATTGCGTAGAACGAGAATCGGCTGGGTTCGAGGTGGTAAAACCGATCTGGTTATTGATGACGATACGTACCGTGCCGCCAACTTGGAAACCACGCGCTTGAGACATGTTAAAGGTCTCTTGCACGACCCCTTGGCCAGCAATCGCCGCATCACCATGAATCGTGATCGGTAAGACACTCGAACCGGTGGCATCTTCGAGACGATCTTGACGTGCTCTAACTGAGCCCATAACCACAGGGTTGACGATCTCAAGGTGAGATGGGTTGAAGGCAAGCGCTAAATGCACATCACCACCTGGCGTGGCAAAATCAGACGAGAAGCCTTGGTGATATTTCACATCACCGGTGCCCCAGGTTTCGTCTTGTTTACCCGCAAACTCGTCAAACAGTTCTGACGGCTTTTTACCCAGCACATTCACCAACACGTTCAAGCGGCCGCGGTGAGCCATACCGACCACCACTTCACGAGCACCTTTACCACCAGCGTGGCGGATGAGCTCTTTAAGCATCGGGATCAGTGCATCCCCCCCTTCGAGAGAGAAGCGCTTTGCGCCTGGGAACTTCGCGCCCAAATAGCGCTCTAGTCCTTCAGCCGCGGTCAGTTCTTCTAGGAAGGTCAGCTTTTCTTGTTCGTTGAATTGCGGCTGCCCAACCACAGACTCTAATCGGCTTTGGATCCAACGTTTCTCTTCCGTGTCAGTAATATGCATATATTCAGCACCGATAGACCCACAATAGGTCTTCTGCAGTGCTTCATAAAGCTCGCCCAGCTGCATATTGTCTTTACCAATTGCAAATGAGCCGACATTGAAGTTTTCGTTGAAATCCTGCTCGGTAAGCGAGTGGAAAGCAGGTGATAGATCGGGTACTTGATTACGCTTCCATAAACCCAGCGGGTCAAGATTGGCCTGCTGATGGCCGCGGAAACGAAATGCGTTAATAAGTTGAAGGACTTTGACTTGTTTCGCGTCTACGTCGGGGTCATTGACTGAGGCATTTGCACGCGCTGTCTCGGTAGCTAGGCGTCGAAAGTAATCACGAACGCGAGAGTGGGGTTGTTCTACCGCGGTTTCATTCACCGCTGGTAGTTGGTCAAAGACCGCTCTCCATTCTTGATCAACTAACTCCGGGTCACTGAGGTACAGTTCGTAGAGGTCTTCTACGTAAGTTGCATTGGCGCCAGCCAAATGAGAAGACTCCATCCAAGCCTTCATCACGCCATTTTGCATTGTTATCCCTTAACCACTAGTTATTTATCCAAACACCGGTTCTAAGCCGGGTTACCTGTTATTTAGCCCCGTCCGTGGACGGGGCTTTATAGTTCACGTTAATGTACGAAAGCGTTTTAAACGCCACGCTGAATCAGCATCGACTTGATGTGCCCAATTGCTTTCGTTGGGTTTAATCCCTTAGGACACACACTGACACAGTTCATGATACCGTGGCAACGGAAGACACTAAAAGCGTCGTCCAGATCAGATAAGCGCTCTTCGGTCGCGGTATCACGGCTATCTGCTAACCAACGATACGCTGCGAGCAGCCCTGCCGGCCCGACAAATTTGTCTGGGTTCCACCAGAAAGAAGGGCAAGAGGTGCTGCAACACGCACACATGATGCACTCATACAAGCCGTCCAACTCCGCGCGGTCTTCAGGGGCTTGTAAATTCTCCCGTGATGGCGGTGTGTCATCGTTGATTAAGTAAGGTTTAACCCGCTCGTAGTTCTCATAGAACTGACTCATATCGATGATAAGGTCACGCACAACCGGCAAACCGGGCAATGGACGGATCACAATTTCTGATTTGTCCATCAGTGATGAGAGTGGCGTGATACACGCCAATCCATTCTTACCATTCATGTTCACGCCGTCCGAACCGCACACACCTTCGCGACATGAGCGACGGAATGCTAACGTCGGATCTTGCTCTTTTAGTTGAATGAGCGCGTCCAATAGCATCATGTCCGACCCTTCAGGCACGTCGAGCGTGTAATCCTTCATATATGGCGCATCGTCCACATCTGGATTGTAGCGATAGACTGAAAACTTAACGTTCATCGTTTTCGACCCCCTTAGTAAGTACGCGCTTTCGGTGGGAAAGCGTCACGATGCACTGGCGCCATGTTGACGTCGCGCTTCGACATAGATTCCGTTTCTGGATTGTAGATGGAGTGGCATAGCCAGTTCTCATCATCACGCTCTTGATAATCAAAGCGTGCATGAGCGCCACGGCTTTCGGTACGATAGTTTGCCGCTACCGCCGTTGAATAAGCGGTTTCCATCAGGTTCTCCAGCTCCAAACACTCGATACGCTGAGTGTTGAACTCAGTCGACGTATCGTCCAATCGTGCGACTTTCAAACGTTCACGGATTTCTTGCAGTTCTTTGAGGCCTTTTTCCATCGCCTCACCTTCGCGGAATACCGAGAAGTTTTCTTGCATACACGCTTGGAGATCTTTACGGATTTCTACAGGGTCTTCGCCTTTTTGCGTGCTGTTCCAGCGGTTCAAGCGCGCTAAAGAGGCTTCAATATCAGATTCGCTTGCATCACGCGCTTCAACTTGCGCGGCCAAGGTTTCACCAAGGTGTAGACCCGTTGCACGGCCAAAGACCACCAGATCAAGCAATGAGTTACCGCCCAAACGGTTTGCGCCATGGACAGACACACTCGCGATCTCACCACAGGCAAACAGGCCTTGTACTTCAACGTCGTGTCCCATTGGATCTTGTTTGATCGCTTGACCAGACACTTGCGTTGGAATACCGCCCATCATGTAGTGGCAGGTTGGGATGACCGGAATTGGCTCTTTGACCGGATCCACGTGCGCAAAGGTACGAGACAGATCCAAAATGCCTGGCAAGCGTGACTCAAGGACATCTTTACCCAAGTGGTCGAGCTTAAGCTTGATGTGTGGACCCCAAGGGCCATCACAACCTCGACCTTCTCGGATTTCGATCATCATAGAGCGTGCGACCACGTCACGACCAGCCAGGTCTTTTGCGTTCGGCGCGTAACGCTCCATAAAGCGTTCGCCATCTTTATTAAGCAGATAGCCCCCTTCACCACGGCAGCCTTCAGTCACCAAGACACCGGCGCCAGCAATCCCTGTTGGGTGGAACTGCCACATTTCCATGTCTTGCATCGGAACACCTGCGCGCAACGCCATACCGACACCGTCACCCGTGTTGATGTGCGCATTGGTGGTGGATTGATAAATACGCCCTGCACCGCCCGTTGCAAGCACGGTCGCTTTCGATTTGAAATAGCAAATCTCACCAGTTTCCATGCACATCGCGGTGGCACCAACCACCGCACCGTCTTGGTTTTTCACCAAATCGAGGGCATACCATTCCGAGAAGATGGTGGTTTTGTTCTTGATGTTTTGCTGGTACAGCGTGTGAAGCAATGCATGACCAGTTCGGTCTGCCGCTGCGGCTGTACGCGCTGCCTGTTCACCGCCAAACTCTTTCGATTGGCCACCAAACGGACGCTGATAGATAGAGCCGTTTTCAAAGCGCGAAAACGGTAGGCCCATTTTTTCGAGTTCAATGACCGATTGCGGGCCGGTTTTACACATGTACTCGATGGCGTTTTGGTCTCCGATATAATCCGACCCTTTCACCGTGTCATACATGTGCCATTGCCAATTATCCTTGTGTGAGTTACCCAGTGCTACCGTAATACCACCCTGCGCAGATACAGTGTGAGAACGAGTCGGAAAGACTTTTGATAACAACGCACAAGACAGGCCTTGTTCAGAAATTTGCAGGGCGGCGCGCATACCTGCACCACCTGCGCCAATAACGATTGCGTCAAATTCGCGAACTGGAATACTCACTTACACACCCCACAGTACAAAGAAACCGGCAAACACATAGATCAGCAGCAAGGCAACTACACCCAATTGAAGCAGACCACGCAACAAAGCGGGCTTGATGTAGTCAGTTAACACTTGCCACATACCGATCCATCCGTGAATGAGAATCGACACCAGTGCCAGCATGGTAAAAACCTTGGTGCTGGTTTGGCCAAAAAAGGCTGTCCATGAGGCGTACGTAATGTCCGGCCCAAATGCAGCAAATCCGACCATATAAAGTGTGTAAAGTGTGATGATAATCGCAGTGGCCCGAATGAGTACAAAGTCATGTACACCATTACGCCCCACCGATGAAATGTTTTTCGTTACCATACCAAAATCCCCGCCAGTACAGACAACACGCCGGTCAATGCAAATGCCACCTGAGCGCTTTTCGCACCCGTTTCTAACTCTTCAAAATAACCGATATCCTGCATAAGGTGGCGGATACCACCTACAATGTGATAGGCAAGCGCCGTGAGGATGCCCCAAAGGACAAACTTGACGAAGAAGCTATCGACGATGGCAGACGCAGTTTCAAAACCGCTAGGTGAAGAGAGAGACAGGCTAAGTAGCCACAATAGGATGGCGATCGAGACGAAGGTGATGACACCTGCTACTCGATGCATGATAGACGCAATCGCTGTGATGGGGAAACGAATGGTCTTAATGTCGAGGTTTACGGGTCTTGGCTTTCTTTCTTTCACGATATTGCCCACTCAGCTCCATTGAGCATTTATAGTTATTTACACTCTCTGAACCTCAGTACTCAAAGCGTAAGACCTGCAACATCTGTGTAACGTGCTTTGCGTACCTTATTGCTATTAACTGCAACTTTGAGCAAATGGATCACGTCAATTTAGAAAGGTGTTTGAGCCCCTAAACGCCCTAGGATACTGATATGCCCAGAGACCTCGCAAAAGTATACGCGGCGTAACAAGCAATTACAAACGCTCAAAATTGACAGGAATCTCACAACAGATATTTAACCCGCATTGCAAATAAGTTATTAACTCGCGCACACATCGTTAGGTTAAAAATTGACATCACCTAGGCCGATCGGTAAAACGGTCGGGTCCGTATCCTGGATGGGATTATAAAATAACAAAGGAGATTGTTATGGCAGAGAAGAAAGCTACCCTACATATTGAAGGGCAAGCACCAATCGAACTGCCGATCATGGGGGGCACTGTCGGGCCAGAGGTCTTGGACGTACGTGCATTAGGTGCAAACGGATATTTCACCTTTGATCCGGGCTTTGTCGCCACGGCATCATGTGAATCGCAAATCACCTACATCGACGGCGCTGCAGGCGTTTTGCTGCATCGCGGTTACCCTATTGATCAACTCGCCAATAACGCTGATTACTTAGAAGTCTGTTATATCCTTCTTTACGGTGAAGTCCCTACGAAAAAGCAATATGAAGAATTCCGCTCGTTAATCGTGCGCCACACCATGGTACATGAGCAAATCGCGAGTTTCTTCCACGGGTTCCGTCGTGACGCTCACCCTATGGCCGTCATGGTCGGTGTCGTCGGTGCACTGGCTGCTTTCTATCACGACTCACTGGATATCAATAACGACCAGCACCGCGAAATTACCGCCTTCCGATTGCTCTCTAAAATGCCGACACTCGCGGCAATGTGTTACAAGTACTCGATTGGCCAGCCATTTATCTATCCGCGCAACGACCTAGATTACGCAGAGAACTTCCTCCACATGATGTTTGCCACGCCTTGTGAAGAATATGAAGTTAACCCAGTGGTCGCGCGTGCGATGGACAAAATCTTTACGCTGCATGCCGATCATGAGCAGAACGCATCCACCTCGACGGTCCGTCTAGCCGGCTCTTCAGGCGCGAACCCATTCGCGTGTATTGCCGCGGGGATCGCGTCACTTTGGGGGCCAGCTCACGGTGGTGCCAATGAGGCCTGCTTGCGCATGCTCGAAGAAATCGGTCATGTCGATAATATTCCTGAGTTTATTGGCCGAGCAAAAGACAAGGATGATCCTTTCCGTCTGATGGGCTTCGGACACCGGGTTTACAAAAACTACGATCCTCGCGCCACTGTGATGCGCGAAGCTTGTCATGAAGTATTGGAAGAACTGAGTATCCAAGACCCACTTCTCGATGTGGCGATGGAGCTCGAGCGTATTGCACTGTCTGATGATTACTTTATCGACAAGAAACTGTACCCAAATGTAGATTTCTACTCGGGCATCATTCTCAAAGCGATTGGTATTCCAACGTCCATGTTTACTGTGATTTTCGCAATGTCACGAACGATTGGTTGGATTGCGCATTGGAATGAAATGCACTCGGATCCCAACAATCGTATTGGTCGTCCGCGTCAGCTCTATACCGGCTACACGCAACGTGAATTCACGCCAATGAAACAGCGAGACTAACACCTTGCTTGCATAAAAACGCCGCCTAAACGAGGCGGCGTTTTTGTTTTCGTCAATCACTTATACCGGGTTGTCGATATCAATAAAATCCACCGTTAGGCCATATTGTTCAGCCAACCATTCACCGAGCGCTTTCACACCATAACGCTCTGTCGCATGATGGCCTGCAGCAATATAGTGGACACCCTGTTCGCGCGCTGAGAACGTCGTCCGTTCAGACACCTCACCCGACAGATAGGCATCCATATTCTGGTTTGCCGCTAAGTCGATAAAGTCTTGCGCACCGCCCGTGCATAAACCGACCGTTTCAATACGACGGGTGTGGCCGCCGTCAATAATCAAAGGGGCTCGGCCTAGAACCGCCGCCACTTGATGTTCAAACTGGGCTAAGGTCATCGGCGTCGAGAGCTTTCCGTAGACAGGAATCGATACGGGATTTCCGGGCTCTAACCCGCCGATCAACTCAATCCCCAATCGCTTAGCCAGTTGTGCGTTATTTCCCATGGTAGGGTGAATATCCAACGGCAAATGGTAGCCATATAAATTAATGCCATTTTCAATTAACGCTTTGATCCGTTGATACTTCATACCACGAATTTGCTGTGCTTCACCGCGCCAGAAGTAACCGTGGTGTACCAAGATGGCATCCGCATTCTGCTCAATCGCCGCATCAATAAGATCTTGGCAAGCCGTGACACCGGTAATCACTTTCTGTACTTGCTCACGCCCCTCAACTTGTAACCCATTCGGGCTATAATCTTTGATTTGGTCGGGCTTTAGCTCTGCGTTTAGGATTGCTTCGAGTTCGAGGTTATTCATGATGTCTCTTTCGTCGCTTTGAGATGTTGTATGTTAGTGTAACGTGCGGAATCGACATAAAAAAGCGGCTAACGTTTCCGTTAGCCGCTCAACCAGTAAGGCGTGATGTTTATAAAAAACCGCCCGCTTTTTCAGACTCAGCCAGCCAGACCGGCTTAGTACTATCTTTTAACCAGACTTGATGAAGATGACTATAAATACGCGATGCCAAAGGTGGCACCACTAATGTAGGCGCACATACAATACCTGCAACCACAACAGCGCTGCGACGCAAAACGACTTGGGTTTTATCGAACGGTTTATACATGACTAACCTCACTCATCTGACCAGTTGTGAGGAGAGTATATCATTCGTTTAGTATGTTTACTACATAATAGCGCAAAAATCGTTCAGCTACGACGATACAATCGATTAACAAGGTAATAAAATTACAATGACGACATCACCACTGTTTGCCCGTCGGCAGCAAATCGCAAAGGATATGGCTTGGATTCGCTCCCAACCGCCTTTGTTATCCTCTGCGGATTTTCCCATGGTCAATACCTCGACATGGCAAGTCGCTGATAACACCTTGGCAGAGATGTCTTATCGCGGACCACACCGCATTGGCTTTTACTACCAATGGCTATTAGCAAACCTAATTGCACAGCAACCTCACCTTAATGTGGTTGCTGAAGAGATACAGATTAATGATGCAGGTAAAACGGTTGGCGCCGTGGATTTCTTGATTGAAAATGGTGAGCAACTCGAACACTGGGAAGTCGCTGTAAAGTTTTATCTTGCCCATCAAGGTCGCTGGCTGGGTCCAAATGCTAAAGATGCATTAGACATCAAAGCTGAGCGTATGATGAACCATCAGCTTGCTATGTCCGATCATCCCCGCTTTTTAGCCGACCACCCACAATGGCGACCGCAAAAGAAGCGACTTTGTATCCACGGCCGTTTGTACCAGCCGTTTCACCAAAACGCACCACTCCCAGATGCACCCAGCGTCAATCTCGATTGTATTACTGGTTGGTGGTGCTGGCCCGAGGCCTTACCCCAAGACCGTCGTTATGCGTCTTTATCACGCGATCAGTGGTTGAGCATCCCTGATTTTCATACTTTACCCCGCTTTGATACAGCGGCGCTGGCTTCGCTGACACGCACTTGTCATTTGGTTGATGAGTATCTCACGCCCTGGTTTGTCGTCACCCCAGACTGGCCTCAAACTCTACCGCCTAAAGTATAGTGGCCGCCAGACGCACATAAAAAAGCCGCACCTTAACGGTACGGCCTTTACAACGCACGAGGGGATATTTGGCGTTTTATACCCCTTGCTCGGCAAAAACGTTATCCACGATCTGTTGCGCTTCTTTTTCAATCATGCGCAGGTGCGCCTCACCTTTAAAGCTCTCACAATAGATCTTGTAGATCTCTTCCGTACCAGAGGGGCGAGCAGCGAACCACCCAGACTCAGTGACGACTTTTAAGCCACCAATCGCTTCACCATTGCCTGGCGCGTGAGTCAGCTTTGCAGTAATGATATCGCCCGCTAACGTCTCCGCGGTCACCATTTCAGGGCTTAACTGGCTAAGCACTTGTTTTTGCTGCTTGTTCGCCACCGCTTGTAAACGGTTATAGGCGGGATCGCCATGCTTATTCACCAGTGTTTGATAGTAAGCGTGAGGTGTCATGCCGGTCACCGCGAGGATCTCAGCGGCCAGTAAACACAGAATAATGCCATCTTTATCGGTCGACCAAGGCTGTCCATCCAAGGTTAAGAAAGAGGCGCCCGCACTTTCTTCGCCACCAAAGCCAAGCTGGCAGTGATGCAGACCATCGACAAACCATTTAAAGCCAACCGGGACTTCCACCAGCTTTCTATCAAGATCCGCAACCACTTTGTCAATAATGGCACTCGACACGAGTGTTTTACCCACACCTAAGCGACTCGGCCATTGCTGACGATGGCGGAAAAGATAATCAATACAAACCGCTAAATAATGATTAGGGTTCATCAAGCCATCTGATGACACAATGCCGTGGCGGTCAAAATCAGGGTCATTCCCAAAAGCAAGATCATAGTGGTCTTTGTGTGCTAACAATCCCGCCATCGCATAGGGTGAGGAACAATCCATGCGGATCACACCGTCGCTGTCGAGAGGCATGAAGCCAAAAGTCGGATCGACTTTCTCATTCACGAGGGTAATATCGAGCTGATAATGTTCAGCGATTTTTTGCCAATAGCGAATCCCAGCCCCACCCAGAGGATCAACAGCCAGTTTTAATCCTGCCGCTTGAATGGCTTTAATATCCACGACACGCTCGAGCCCAGCGACATAAGGGGTCACTAAGTCTTGCTCTTGGTAGTAAGCGCTTGCCCGTGCTTCGTCAATAGCCAACCGTTTCACGCCTTCTAAGCCAGC
Source organism: Salinivibrio sp. PR932 (assembly GCF_001996125.1). NCBI lineage: Bacteria > Pseudomonadati > Pseudomonadota > Gammaproteobacteria > Vibrionales > Vibrionaceae > Salinivibrio > Salinivibrio sp. PR932. Next base: position 38,014 of record NZ_MUFM01000016.1, read on the forward strand.
ATCTATATAATCGTTGGCTCGTGCTTCAATCGATTTTGTGATGGCCCCTTCTGCTGGGCCGCCATGCGGAGGGTTGTACTTAATTCCCCCATCTTGCGGTGGATTATGTGAGGGGGTGATCACAATCCCGTCCGCTTGCTCAGCATGATCACGGTTATAAGCCAGAATTTGTTGGGAAATGCCCGGCGTTGGCGTATAGCCCTGATCTGCTTGCGCAATAACCTCTACCTGATTGGCCGTCAATACTTCAACCACGGCACCGAAAGCGGGCTCGGACAGCGCATGCGTATCTTTACCCACAAAGACAGGTCCCGTGATACCAAGCGCACGGCGCTCATCACAGATGGCCTGAGCAATCGCGTGAATGTGATCACGGTTGAATGTTGTATTTAGTGCACTGCCACGGTGGCCTGATGTTCCAAACGCAACGCGCTGCGCCGGATTGCCGGGGGTTGGCTGGGCCTGAAAAAAGCGCGTGACTAGCGCTGGAATATCGCATAAATCAGCGGCGTCTGCGCGCTGCCCTGCTTGGGGATGCACTGCCATAAATCTCGTCTCCCATGAGTGGCATAGATTAAATCGCGTTGACAACCTTTTCGATCAAATCGCTGGGGAACTGCATTTTTTCCATAAGCTGCTCCACCATTTGGCGCTTACGGCCGGTATTAGTGTTGGTGATTACCCAAAAAGGTGTCTCTGGAATTTGTTTCGGCTTGGTGGTTTTGCCGCTTTCTAACAACGTTTGCTGATTGTCAGCAAAATACAGACGAGTGCGTCCTTTTAGAGCCATCCCATCGGCAAAACCTTGCTGGTCCACACGATATAGGGTGGTCAAAACGAGCATAAAGCGCCCGATTGCACGCTCTTGCGCTGCAAACTCATCCGAGATCAATAGCGATCGCATCGCTTTAACGCGATCAACAGACGCACTGCGTCCTGCATCTTTACTCACTACGATGCCGCTAGAACGAGAGGGTGTCGGTGCAGGCTGTGTTGACTGCTGCGCCGAATCCGACAGCAATAAGCGGCGCAAAATATCTGATGCGCTCTCACCAATATGCTGCGTTTGGCTGGCAATGTACCGGTATAGCTCCTCGTCAACCTCAATCGTCTTCATTGTTTTTCATCGAGTCCTGTTTGTCGTTTAACGGGGCGATTATACAGAGATAGATAGGTATACTCTACGCCAAAGCCAGTAATCTGAGAGAAAAGCAACGTGTTATTAAACGAAAAGTCTCGCGGTGAGGGCTCGCCGCTCGTATTGATCCACGGTTTATTCGGCAATCTCGACAATCTAGGCGGATTAGCAAAAACCTTGGCTGATCACTTTTGTGTTTATCAAATTGATCTACCTAATCACGGCCAGTCCTATCATACTAAGCTGGTCGATTATCAGGCACAGTCGGACGCGGTTGTCGCATGGATGGATCACCATCAACTCGACAAGGTGACATTAGTCGGTCACTCAATGGGCGGGAAAGTTGCTATGGCTATCGCACAGCGCTTTCCTGAGCGCGTGACACAGTTGGTGGTCATGGATATTGCCCCCGTCGACTATCAAGTTAATCGGCATGACGCGGTGTTTACGGCGCTAAAACGCACCCAAAACATTCCCTTGACCAGTCGTCAACAAGCACAATCCATCATGGATGAGACAATTGAAAACCCAGGCGTGACACAATTTTTATTGAAATCACTCTATAAAACCGATCAAGGTCACTACGCCTGGCGCTTCAATATTGATAATCTTTATCACGGTTATCGCGATATTATGGGCTGGCAGGCATTCGGACAGTATTCAGGCCCGACTCTGTTTGTAAAAGGTCAACAATCTGAATACATTTTGCCCGAGCATCGTGATGCGATTATAGAACAGTTCCCGCATTCGAAAGCGCACATGGTGGCAGGCACAGGCCATTGGCTACATGCTGAAAAACCTGCTGTGGTTGCCAACGTTATTGAGCGCTTTTTAATGCAGGGAGAGCGTTAACAGGTCTGTGACCCTTGTGGTATATTGCGCCGCATATGTCGGTGCTCAATGGAGGCACGCATGCTTTACGAGCACTTTCAATTGCTCGAAAAAATTGGCCTAGACCTCGTTTTTGCTGCCATTTTCTTTTTTATCGGAATGGCAATCAAAGACGTACTAAAAGAAGGCAATGTGCCAGTTTTTGGTCGACGTATTGTCTGGTTTGTTCTCACACTAGGCTGTGTTGGTTTTATTACAAAAGGGGTTATTCAACTGTTCTGGGAAGGTGTTGGCATCGGCTAACATCCCTAAACGGAGAATGATCCCACGTACGCTCTAGCGTATAGGAGTGTGAAAAAGCACCGCTTTTTCTTTAATTCGAGTTAGTTGCAAACAGCAACCCACTGAAAAAAACGGGTATTTTTTATATGGCGAGTGTAGGTCTCTTCTTTGGTAGTGACACAGGTAACACTGAAGCAATTGCAAAGAGCATTCAAAAGCAACTGGGCAAACAGATGGTCCATGTGCAGGATATTGCGAAAAGCAGTAAAGAAGATATCGATAACTTCGATCTTCTCCTGCTGGGTATCCCAACTTGGTACTATGGCGAAGCACAGTGTGATTGGGATGACTTCTTCCCAGAACTTGAGCAAATTGACTTCTCAACCAAATTGGTCGCCATCTTTGGCTGTGGTGATCAGGAAGATTATGCAGAATATTTCTGTGACGCAATGGGCACGGTACGTGACATTGTTGAAGCAAAAGGCGCGACCATCATTGGCCATTGGCCAACCGAAGGCTATGAGTTTGAAGCCTCTAAAGCCTTGGTAGACGACAATCACTTTGTCGGCTTGTGCGTCGATGAAGACCGTCAACCTGAACTGACCGATGAGCGTGTCAGCAAATGGGTGAAGCAAGTCTACGAAGAAATGTGTTTGGCGGAATTAGAAGACTAACTCGTCAATGAACCACCAAAACGCCAAGACTCTCTTGGCGTTTTTTCTATGCGGCGTCTTGGGTTAGGTCACGGTATTGACGTTTTTTTCTCACATATAAGGTGCGCTTCACTTCAGCCACCACCTCCCCCTTCGCGTCTTTGACATGCACAACAAACTCGGGTAACACTTTCTCCCCTCTTCCAGCCTGTTGCTGAATGTCTTGCAACACCGCATCGCTAATCACAAAATCGGCAAATAAGTCGGTGGTGCCCGGTTTGATGAAATTAATATCCGCTTGTTTATCCCACACATGATACTGTGGTCCGAGTATGCCCATTAACATCAAGGCATAAACAGGATCGGTCAGTGAAAAAATACTGCCACCATATTGTGTTCGATTCGCGTTTTTGTTCCACCAGCGCAGTTTTAACCGCATATTGACGCACTTAAAGTCGTCACTGATAGACTCAATATGGATCCCCGCTCCCCAGAAGGGAGGCCAACTATTTAATGCCCACTTCACAATTCTTGGTTTATAGAACCGATACATAACTGATTGACGTCCTTATCTGGTCTTACCAGACAATATTTACATCTAGAAAACATTGTTGCAACCAAGAATGATCAAAATTCGTTCGTCTAAACGTTCCTTGCTGTAGCGAGCGCCGAGCAATTTTGATAGTCTTAATAAATATTTTCCTTGCTAATCAAACTGTCTCTCGCAGGCAGAAAACAGGTAGATACACATGTCAGACAATAACCAGGCGTTGAAGCAAGCTGGGCTAAAAGTCACGCTGCCACGGCTCAAGATCCTAGAAGTGCTGCAACAGCCCGATTGCCAGCATATCAGTGCCGAAGACCTGTATAAGAAGTTGATTGATCTAGGCGAAGAAATTGGCCTAGCGACGGTATACCGTGTCCTCAACCAGTTTGATGATGCCGGCATTGTCACCCGTCACCACTTTGAAGGTGGAAAATCGGTGTTTGAGTTAGCGACTCAGCACCACCATGATCACCTCGTCTGTCTTGACTGCGGTAAAGTCATTGAGTTTTCGGATGATTTGATTGAAGAGCGTCAAAAGGAAATTGCCGGTCGTTTTAATGTTCGTCTTACCAACCATAGCTTGTATCTCTATGGTCACTGCCAAGAAGGCGACTGCAAAGCAGATCCATCGATTCACAATGATGACTGAATGATCAAGGCTTGAGTGACTTGATGTTGTCATAAAGAAGTCCTCTTTATGTCAACGTATTTCAGAACGGGACATAAACCTATAAAAAAGCCGGCAGTGTATGCCGGCTTTTTTTGATCGAGTAAAGACAAAGGTTACTTACCTTCAATCTTCGCCCATGTGTCACGTAAGCCTACGGTACGGTTAAAGACTAATGCCTCCGCACGACTGTCTTTGTTATCCGCACAGAAGTAGCCCGTGCGCTCAAATTGATAGCCAGCTTCAGGCTGCGCGTCTTTCAAGCTAGGCTCAACGTACCCGTGCATCACTTGCAAAGAGTCTGGGTTAATCGTCTCTACGAAGTTTTCTGCACTTGCAGGATTTGGCACAGTAAAGAGGCGATCGTACAAGCGGAACTCAGCCGGAACAGCTTCTGCCGCGGATACCCAATGGATTACCCCTTTTACTTTACGGCCATCTGCAGGGTCTTTTCCTAGCGTCTCAGGATCGTAGCTACAGTACACCGTAGTGATGTTTCCGTGCTCATCTTTCTCACAACGCTCGGCTTTGACTACATAAGCATTACGCAGGCGTACTTCTTTATCCAACACCAAACGCTTATATTTTTTGTTAGCCGATTCACGGAAGTCTTCGCGCTCAATCCAGATCTCGCGAGAGAAAGGCACCTGACGCTGTCCCGTCTCTGGTTTGTTTGGATGATTCGGGGCACTTAGCCACTCAACGTCATCCGCTTTGTTTTCAATCACCAGCTTGATCGGATCCAAAACGGCCATCGCTCGCGGTGCGCGTTCATTCAGATCATCACGAATACACGACTCCAGTGCACTCATTTCGATGATGTTATCTTGCTTGGTGACACCAATTCGTTTGCAGAACTCACGAATAGACGCAGGCGTGTAACCACGACGACGTAGACCAGAAATCGTCAACATACGTGGATCATCCCAGCCATTGACGAGCTGCTCTGACACCAGTTGGTTGAGCTTACGCTTGGACATCACGGTGTATTCCAAGTTTAGGCGACTAAACTCGTACTGATGCGGGGTGCAATCGATGGTGATGTTTTGCAACACCCAGTCATATAAGCGGCGGTTGTCTTGGAACTCCAGAGTACATAACGAGTGAGTGATCCCTTCCAATGCATCCGAGATACAGTGGGTAAAATCATACATCGGATAAATACACCACTTATCACCCGTCTGGTGGTGATGTGCAAAACGTACGCGATAGATAACTGGGTCGCGCATCACCATGAAAGGTGACGCCATATCGATTTTAGCGCGAAGACACGCAGTGCCCTCGGCAAATTCGCCCGCGCGCATTTTTTCAAATAACGTGAGGTTTTCTTCCACCGCACGATCACGATAAGGGCTCGGCTTGCCCGGCTCTGTCAACGTACCTCGGTACTCGCGGATTTGATCTGGGCTTAATTCGTCGACATACGCCAAACCTTTTTCAATCAGTTCAACCGCAAAGCCGTACAACTTATCAAAATAGTCTGATGAATAGCGCTCTTTACCTGCCCACTCAAAGCCAAGCCATTGGACGTCGCGTTTGATCGAGTCAACGTACTCAACGTTTTCTTTTTCTGGGTTGGTATCATCAAAGCGCAAATTGCACTCACCTTGATAATCCTGCGCAATACCGAAGTTCAGGCAAATAGACTTAGCGTGACCGATATGCAGATAGCCATTAGGCTCCGGCGGGAAACGGGTCACGACTGATGTGTGTTTTCCCTCCGCCAAATCTTTATCAATGATTTGACGAATAAAATTGGTTGGACGAGCTTCAGCATCACTCATCAAGGTTACCTCGTATCAAAACAGTGCGAATTTTACAGCTACATGGATACTATGATCTCTTATTCCGGCACTTTACTCAACCAGTTGTTGTTAAACTCGCCCTCGCATGCCCCTAAATGCGCTTTTTTTGTTCACCCCACCTCCCGAGCATAAAAAACGCCCAGCGTTAGCTGGGCGTTATCGGGTTTAGATTGTCTTTATAGTGGTCGCTTATGGCAATTTCACTGCAGACAAATCTTCATTATCCGGGATTTGCTTCATCTCACCGGCAATGATTTCGGCCAATGGGCCAAGAATGACTTGCAAGTTATTATCCCCTAACTTCACGACACCCATCGCGCCAATGGCTTTGAGTTTCGCTTCATCGACGATTTCACGGTTTGCCACCGATAGACGCAAGCGTGTGATACAAGCGTCGATAGATGTCAGGTTTTGATGTCCGCCTAACGCTTTGAGGTACTTACGTGCAAGCTCACGGTTGTCGCTGGTTTCATTCGTATTTGCGTTTCCAGCAGATGCGCCTTCAATGCTGTCATCTTCACGACCCGGGGTTTTCAAGTTCATGGCCATGATAGCCGCACGGAATGTCGCGTAATAAAGCACGAAGAATACCAAGCCCATCACAGGTAGCATGTACCACTCGTTGGCTACGGGGTTTTTTGACGACAACACCAAGTCGACAAGACCTGCAGAGAAGCCAAAACCGGCAGTCCAGTTAAAGGTGGCCGCGATGAACAAAGAGATGCCTGTCAAGAACGCATGCAACACAAACAGCACAGGTGCTACGAACAGGAAGGCGAACTCGAGAGGTTCAGTTACACCGGTAAAGAACGAAGCAAAACCGGCTGCAATCATGATAGATGCCACACGTGCTTTGTTCTCTGGACGTGCAGTGTGGTAAATCGCCAGTGCCGCCCCCGGTAGACCAAACATCATCACAGGGAAGAAGCCGGCCATGTACATGCCTGTGGTTCCCTTAATTGCTTCTCCAGAAGCAAGACCTTGTGCGCCCATCCAGAAACGGCCCAAGTCATTGATACCCACAGTGTCGAACCAGAATACCGCGTTAAGCGCATGGTGAAGACCGACAGGAATCAACAGACGGTTGAAGAATCCGTAGATACCTGCACCCGCGGCGCCTAAGTTAGTGATACTTTCACCGAAGTGAACCAAACCACCAAATACGACCGGCCATACAAACATCAGCACGAACGAAATCGCAATAGCGACGACTGAGACAAGAATGGGAACCAGACGTTTGCCACTGAAGAACGCCAGTGCTTTTGGCAGCTCTACACCGCTGTAACGGTTGTAAAGCTCTGCCGATACCACACCAATTAAAATACCGATAAATTGGTTGTTGATTTTGCTAAACGCCAGCTCATTGTTGTCTAGTGCAACATCCACGAGACCAATTTGGCTTACAGTACCAGGCGCACAAAGCGTGGTGATCACCATAAAGCCGACGAAACCTGCCAAGGCAGCCGCACCATCTTTATCTTTTGACATGCCGTAAGCCACGCCAATGGCGAACAGTAAAGACATATTTTCCATATCAATGATCGCCGCCCCTGACTTAATCAAGAAAGCAGCCAATGCGCTGTTACCACCCCAACCTGTTGGATCAAGCCAGTAGCCGACCCCCATCAAGATCGCTGCGGCTGGCAGTACCGCTACCGGTACCATCAGCGCACGACCTATACGTTGCGCGTATCCAAGAATATTCACCTTCGTTCCCCCTATGTGTTCTCAGAGCCATGCCGCAGTATTTGTTGTTTTCTGCGTCTGGCGTATCGCGTGAGATAATGACCAAAGCACTTTTTTTGTCAAACAATGTTAGTCAATTGCAGTTTATGTCAATAAATTCGCCTCGCAAATTAAAACCACCTTTTTTGTGAGTTTTATCACCGATCCACACCAAAAACAGAGAAATATGTTAGCCAGATCATAAAACTTATTTTATGATGAAAATAAATGAACATATTCGTTATGCTGTACCCGTAAGCCCACTGATTTATCGAGGTGTCCTGTGCGACTCATTCCATTACAAACCAGCCATCAAGTCGGCCTATGGTCGGCTAGATATATCGTTGATACTATTAATAAATTCGCTCCAAGCGCCGAACGCCCATTTGTGCTCGGACTGCCAACAGGCGGTACGCCACTGAATACTTACAAGCAACTGATCACCCTGTTCAATCAGGGCGAAGTGAGCTTTGAGCATGTGGTGACCTTCAACATGGACGAGTACTGCAATATCCCAGCCGACCATGACCAGTCATATCGTACCTTCATGTATGAAAACTTCTTTAAGCACATTGATATTAAAGAAGAAAACATCAACTTACTGAACGGAAATGCGAGCGATGTTGATGCGGAATGCAAACGTTATGAAGACAAGATCAAATCCTACGGCAAGATCCATCTCTTTATGGGCGGTGTAGGTAACGACGGTCACATTGCGTTTAACGAGCCAGCCTCTTCGCTGGCCTCTCGGACACGGATCAAAACCTTGACCGAAGATACCCGTATGGCAAACTCTCGCTTCTTTGATAATGATATCAACCAAGTACCTAAGCACGCGCTTACCATTGGCGTCGGGACGCTACTCGATGCTGAAGAGATCATGATTTTGGTCACTGGCCACAATAAGGCACAGGCACTTCAAGCAGCCGTGGAGGGGTCGGTCAATCACTTGTGGACTGTTTCCGCACTGCAGCTGCACCCTAAAGCCATGATTGTGTGCGATGCGCCTTCAACTGCCGAACTAAAAGTAAAAACAGTGAAGTATTTTCAGGAGCTTGAAGCCCAGAACATTCATAATTTATAAGGAATAACAGCATGTATGCGTTAACCCACTGCCGGATTTTTACTGGTCATGAAGTGCTTGATGACCACGCTATTGTCATCCGTGACGGCGTGATTGAGGACGTTTGCCCGCAACATGCGCTGCCGACAGAGATAGAAAAACGCTCACTCGACGGAGCTTACGTCAGCCCGGGCTTCATTGATCTGCAGCTTAATGGTTGTGGTGGTGTCATGTTTAACGATGCGATCACCACAGACACCATTGAGACCATGCACCGAGCAAACTTGAAGTCAGGGTGCACCAACTTCTTACCCACTCTGATCACGAGTTCAGATGATGACATGCGTGCGGCGATCAACGCGATGCGCGAATACAAAGCCCACCATCCGCATCAAGCTTTAGGCTTACACTTAGAAGGGCCTTACTTAAACAGCGCAAAAAAAGGCATCCACAGTCTCGACTATATTCGCCCCAGCAACGACAAGATGATTGCGTACTTGTGCGACAACGCCGACGTGATTACCAAATTGACGCTGGCGCCCGAACTCGCGCCCAAAGCGCACATTCAGGCGCTCACCAAAGCAGGCATTATCGTCTCCGCTGGCCACACTAACGCAACCTATGAGCAAGCACGGGAAGGCTTTGCTAATGGGATTGGGTTTGCGACCCACCTGTTCAATGCTATGACGGCGACTACCGGTCGCGAGCCCGGCATGGTTGGCGCGATTTATGATACGCCCGAGGTTTACACCGGCGTCATTGCTGACGGTTTCCATGTGTCTTACGCCAACATTCGTCTTGCACATAAAGTAAAAGGTGAGAAATTAGTGCTAGTTACTGATGCTGTGGCACCAGCAGGAGCCGACATGGATCACTTTATTTTTGTAGGCAAGAAAGTATATTACCGTGACGGCAAGTGTGTTGATGAGAATGGTACACTTGGCGGCTCTGCACTGACGATGAACGAAGCAGTTCGTAATAGTGTTGAGCATATAGGTATCGCCTTGGATGAGGCTCTGCGCATGGCAACGCTGTATCCTGCGCGCGCTATTGGTGTCGATCAGCTTTATGGCAGTATTCGCCCGGGGAAAATTGCGAATCTTGCTATTTTTGATCGCACACTCAACATCCGAGCGACGGTGGTTAACGGACAATATACACATAGCTAGGACATTTATGACTGGCGGACAAATCGGGAATGTCGACTTGGTAAAGCAGCTCAACGGGGCTGCCGTTTATCGGTTGATCGATCAACAAGGGCCCATCTCTCGCATACAAATTGCAGACGTGAGCCGTCTAGCACCCGCAAGTGTGACAAAAATAACCCGCCAATTGCTCGAACGTGGCTTGATCAAGGAAGTGGCTCAGCAAGCGTCAACCGGCGGTCGCCGAGCTATTTCTTTGACCACAGAATGCGCCCCATTCCATACCCTTGCGGTAAGACTGGGGCGTCATTTTATCGAGCTTTCACTCTATGATTTAAGTGGGACATCGCTTGCTGAACACGGGGAAGTTTTTCACTATCACGATCAAACCGAGTTAGTGAACGGCCTGATTCAGATTCTGAGTCAGTTTATTGACACCCACCAACAATCCATCAAAGAGCTGATTGCCATATCGGTCGTGATGCCCGGCCTGATTGATCCTGAATCTGGGGTCGTCGAATACATGCCTAACATCACGATTCAACAGCTAGCCCTTGCCGACACACTCCGTGAGGAGTTTGGTGTGCAAGCGTTTATTGGTAACGATATTCGCGGGCAAGCATTGGCGGAGCACTACTTTGGTGCCAGTCAAGCCTATTACGATTCGATGCTAGTCAGTGTTCACCATGGCACTGGCGCTGGGATTATCGTAAACGGGCAAATTTTCTTGGGCCATAACCGCAATGTAGGTGAATTGGGCCATGTTCAAATTGACCCTTTGGGTAAGAAGTGCCAATGCGGCAATTTTGGCTGTTTAGAGACCGTTGCCTCTAACGAAGCCATTATCGAACATGCACAACAGCTACTGGCTCAAGGGCACCCGAGCACGCTCAAACACGATGACAGTTTAACGATCGAAGCCATTTGTGAGGCCGCCGAGCAAGGCGATGAACTGGCAAGACAGGTATTGGTAAAGGTTGGCAATCATCTTGGCAAAGCCATTGCTATGACCGTTAACCTATTCAATCCTCAACTTGTGGTCATTGCTGGTAAGATCACGGCAGCAAAAAGTGTCGTCTTCCCCGCCATTCAGCGCTGTGTTGAAAACCAGTCACTGCCTAGCTTTCATCAAAAGCTAGACATTGTAAGCGCGAAGCTAGCAGAAAAACCTACCATGGCCGCTTTCTCGTTAGTTAAACGCGCCATGCTCAACGGCGAACTGTTACAAAAACTGCTCGAAGAGTGATCGTTTAACGGGTTTGACGTCTTGCTACGCAAACCCGTTTTTTCCGCAAAAATCTCACACTTTCCCTATCTAGCGTGTACATTATATACCCAAGCTATGGTGCGCTATAAGTTGGCAACGCGTCTCGGGCCTATCTCTTTTCTCAAAGTCGCGTAGACATCAAAGCGCCTTGTTCCTTATCGCTTAACCTCAGAGGAACTAAGCTCAAACAAGCTATTACTAAGGAGACCCATCAATGTCTCAAATTCATATCTTTAGTTGATTCAAAACTTTAAGATAAGTGTCGATGCTGTGTTTATTGGCTTTTGCACAAAAACACGGATTCTGTTTGCTCGCTAACTCACATAATAAGCATACGATATGGAACTGGTTTACATCTCAGCAGCCTTCATCAGCGGCTATATTCTGATGCGTTGTCACTTGCCACCTCTCGTTGGCTTTTTGATTGCTGGCTTTGCGCTACATGCGTTTGGCTACGAATCCACCCCGGTGATCTCTGATCTGGCCGATTTGGGTGTCACCTTGCTGCTTTTCTCGATTGGATTGAAGTTGGATGTCAAAACCCTACTTGCCAAGGAGATTTGGTTTGGCGCCACCGCCCATAACCTGCTGACTACGGGGTTGTTCACGCTGTCCTTGCTCGGCTTGAAAGCCCTAAGCGTGCCTATGCTTGCCGGTTTGAGCTTGTCAGAGTTGGCCCTGTTGGGTTTTGCCCTATCCTTCTCCAGTACCGTCTTTGCCATTAAGGCACTCCAAGAGAAAGGGGAGCTTAACGCCACCTATGGTACTTTGGCGATTGGCATTCTGATCATGCAAGATATCTTTGCGGTGGTCTTTATCACCGCTACGTCCGGAAAAACGCCTGAGCTCAGTGCACTACTGCTCTTTGCGTTACCTCTGCTTAAGCCAGTACTCAATAAGATACTAGATAACGCGGGGCACGGCGAAATGCTGGTGCTTTATGGCATTTTCTTGGCGTTAGTAGCGGGAGCGGGCTTGTTTGAGCTTGTTGGCGTTAAACCAGACTTAGGGGCGTTAATTTTAGGGATGCTGCTGGCAAGCCACCCTCGCGCCTCGGAAATGGCCAAATCGCTCTTTAATATGAAAGAGCTTTTCCTCGTGTGCTTTTTCCTCAACATTGGCTTATCCGAGCAGCCTACTTGGCAAAGCTTTGGCTTTGCATTGCTCCTCATGTTGCTTTTGCCTATCAAAGGGGTTCTCTATTACTGGATTGTCAGTGGCTTCCGCTATCGCGTGCGGACTGCTTTATTCACCACACTAACCCTATTTAACTTCAGTGAGTTTGGCTTAATCGTGGGGGGATTTGCGTATAAAGCTGGCCTTATGCCTGGCCCTATATTAGTGTCCATCGCTATTGCAGTGTCATTGAGTTTTGCGTTTTCCGCACCGCTCAATACATTCAGTAATCAGCTCTATACTTGGGCATCGCAGTGGTTGAAAGATAGAAACCCCGAGCAGCTACATCCCAGTGATCAGCTGATCAATCTCGGTGATGCCTCGATTCTGGTACTTGGAATGGGTCGAATTGGTTCAGGGGCGTATGACGAGCTCTCTGCCACTCATCACCAACCCATTATTGGCATTGACAACCGAGAAGATTCAGTGGCACGCCATCAAGAGGAAGGACGACGTGCGATTCTTGGCGATGCCACCGACCCTGACTTCTGGTCACGCGCCATTTCTGATGGGCAGATCAAATTAATCTTACTGGCAATGCCACACAGTCAGGCCAATATGCTTGCGCTAGAGCAAATCCGGCAAACCAACTTTAAGGGCAAGGTCGCGGCAATTGCGAAGTATGAGGATGAAATTGAGCAGCTCAAAGCGCTCGGTGTTGACGAAGCGTTCAATATCTACCAAGAGGCCGGTAGTGGATTTGCTCGACATGTGCGAGAGCAGTTTACCACGCCATCCAACAACGCCTAACCCACCGCGATTCCAATACTCAAGCCGCTCTTTCGAGCGGCTTTTTTCATCGATGCATAGTCATTTTGTACACACACTGCACTACAATTGTGTTTTATTCACTTAAATTGCCTTTATTTTAAATAAAATTCACACAAAGTGGATTTTTGATAAAGAAATGCTTTTTGAGGCTTGTCTATCCTGATCGTGCAAGGCAGAGTGGTTGTCAACCTGTTATCGCCTTGTTGGCTAGATGAATTTGAGAGGAAAGTATGTGTTCAGTGTTTGGGGTGCTTGATATAAAAACCGACCCACAGCAGCTCCGTGAAGTGGCTTTAAAGATGTCCAAAACCATGCGTCACCGTGGTCCTGACTGGTCGGGCATTTACTCATCCGAGAAAGCTATTTTGGTCCATGAGCGTTTAGCGATTGTCGATTTAAACAGTGGTGCCCAGCCTTTATATAACCAAGATAAAACCCAAGCATTAGCGGTCAATGGCGAAATTTACAACCACAAAGAGTTGCGTGCTGAGTTTGCTTCTGACTATCCATTTCAAACCGAGTCAGATTGCGAAATCATTCTCGCTTTGTATCAGCAAAAAGGACCTGAGCTGCTTGACTACCTCAACGGTATCTTCGCATTTATCCTTTATGATGAGGAGCAAGATGCCTACCTGATTGGCCGTGACCACATTGGTATTATTCCGCTTTACCACGGTCATGATGAACACGGCAACTACTACGTGGCTTCGGAAATGAAAGCCTTAACGCCTGTGTGCAAGAGCATCAGTGAATTTCCTCCGGGCCATTTCCTATGGAGTAAACAAGGCGAGCCGGTGCGCTATTACAAGCGTGATTGGATGGACTATGACGGTGTGAAAGAAAACACAACCGATAAAGCGGCGTTGAAAGAAGCACTCGAAGCCGCAGTTCACCGCCAACTCATGACCGACGTTCCTTACGGCGTGTTGCTTTCTGGTGGACTCGACTCGTCCGTGATTTCTGCCATCACCAAACAATTTGCGGCCAACCGCATCGAAGATGACGATCAAAGCCAAGCATGGTGGCCTCGTCTTCACTCGTTTGCTATCGGCCTTGAAGGCGCCCCCGATTTGAAAGCCGCCAAGGAAGTGGCGAATCATCTTGGCACGGTTCATCATGAGTTTACCTACACCATTCAAGAAGGGCTGGATGCGATTCGTGACGTGATTTATCACATTGAAACCTATGACGTCACCACAATCCGTGCCTCCACGCCGATGTACCTGATGTCTCGTAAGATCCGCGCGATGGGGATCAAAATGGTGCTCTCCGGTGAAGGCGCCGATGAAGTCTTTGGCGGGTATTTATACTTCCATAAAGCGCCAAGTGCGAAAGAGTTTCACGAAGAAACGGTGCGCAAGTTACTTGCTCTCAACATGTTTGACTGCGCACGTGCGAACAAATCCATGGCAGCATGGGGCGTGGAAGCACGCGTACCTTTCCTCGACAAAGCCTTCTTAGAAGTGGCGATGCAGATCAAGCCAGACGATAAGATGTGCGGCAACGGAAAAATGGAAAAACACATTATCCGCGAATGCTTTGGAGACCTACTTCCTGATTCGGTAGCATGGCGCCAAAAAGAGCAATTCAGTGATGGCGTTGGGTATGGCTGGATTGATACCTTAAAAGCGATCGCCGAAGAGAAGGTGACGGATCAGCAGCTCGAAACCGCGGCTTTCCGGTTCCCTTATAACACGCCAACCACTAAAGAGGCGTATATGTACCGCGAGATCTTTGCAGAGCTCTTCCCGCTCGACGATGCGGCGAAATGCGTACCAGGCGGCCCGTCGATCGCTTGCTCAAGTGCCAAAGCGATTGAGTGGGATGAATCTTTCAAAAACCAAGCCGATCCGTCTGGTCGTGCCGTACGCACTGTACATGAAAAAGCGTATCAATAAGCGCAAAATGATGGGCGCACCATAGATTAGAAACAAAAAAACCGCCGATTGGCGGTTTTTTTACTAGAGGCTTATCGCTCCCAATACGCCTCTTCAAGGCTATCCTCTCGCTCAGGCAGCCCACGTGATAAACGCGGTGAGTGCTGCGCCAACACTTCATAGCTGACACGGTTCGCATACTTGCACACTTGCGAGAAAGAGGAGTAGGTCATAAATGGGTATTGGTGCTTACTCGAATTGGGTACATTGTCACGATGATAGCGATTCGCAGACATATCATGCAGCAACGCTGATAGAGCACCATCTCCAGCACCATTGGTGTTCTTAATCCGCTCAGGCCCGCCCATATAGGGAGCAATGTGAGAGTATATTTTAATCGGCGTTTCACAGTCCGCTTTCATCATCGGACGGCTAAATTCATACATGTTGAATTCAGGGATCGCACCTGGCAGCAACGGCAAGGTGGTTTGACGTTTCGACTTATCCTCAGTGTAACCGGCCATATACAAACCAATTGGTCCTGCAGTACACAACACCATATCCACCCACTGCAGTGCAGCATCGGCCGCTAAGAGCGGATCGCTCTCACCGGTTAAGGCTTCACCCTCATCTTCATTCATCGCTACGACGCTAACGTGCTCGGAAAGAAAGTCACGCCACCATTGTGGGTTTTGCTCAATCACAAACTTGGTGCCGAGCGTCATAACCACGGGCACGTTGTGCTTTTTCGCATATTCAATGGCGCGCATGGTCGCTTGCGGCATTGGATCACCTTCTTTACAGCGAACCAAATACGCAGTGAGTACCAACGCAGAAGCGTTTTCAAAGATATGCTCAGGAATTGAATCAGGATGGAGTTGGTTCATCAAGCCTTCGTTGATGGCGAACGTACGCTCACCACAATCGCCAATCAAGGCGTAACAACGACCAATTGGGCCCTGCACTGGCTGCAGGTAGTTAAGATCCATCCGGCTTGAGGTGTTGCACAGGTAGCGGTAAGAATAGCTACCTATTCGAATATCTTGGCTCATCACCCCTAGCAAGATAGATTGATCATCCGCCAGCGCTGAATAATTGTGTAAGGTGTTACCGATGGTGCCACCCGCAAACTCATGAGTGACAAGATTGTTGTCTTTTAATTCTTGATACAGTGCTTCTGCGCGCTCATCGTCGATGACAAGCGAGTGCCCTTTACTTAACTGATACCGCTCCAGAAATTCATCAGGCACTTTTGCTTCAATGTCGACCAAGGTTTGGTCGATACCAATCACGTGCGGGCGCTTAAAGCCACGTTCGCTGGCTGGGTTGAGCAAAGGATCACGGGCGTGAACCGGAAAATAGTGCTTAGACTTGCGTTGTCCTGGAAATTTCATGGTTCGTGTAACTAGCTAATGGAAGGGAGGCGCGAATTCTATCACAGAATTCGCGCATGCGTAGCGTCTACACGATGAAATTTATTGCCCTACCAACCTTGTGTATGTTGGGCCACCAGCGACGCCATCAGGTGAATATGAGCCTCATCGTCGTTTAAGCATGGAATAAATCGGAAGCGTTCGCCACCTGCCTCGAGGAAGGTGTCACGACATTGCTCAGCAATTTCTTCTAAGGTTTCAAGGCAGTCAGCCGAAAAAGCTGGGGTCATAATATCGAGGGTTTTCACCCCTTTGCTGGGTAACGTCTCTAAGGTCTTATCGGTGTAAGGCTTGAGCCACTCCTCTCGTCCGAAACGGGACTGATAGGTCATCATGATCTCGTTATCCGCAAGCCCGAGTTCCGCTTGCAGCAGCGATGTGGTTTGCTCACAGTGCCGAGGATAAGGGTCGCCATTATCGGCAAAACGCTGCGGTATGCCGTGATAAGAACAAAGTAGCAAGTCACCTTTCCCATGCACTTGCCAATGCTGCTTCACCGAATGGGCTAACGCGGCTTGATAAAGCGGGTGATCATGATAGTGGTTCACATACCGCAACGCAGGGATCACTGGGCGCCCTTTCAATGATTTAGCCACTTTATCGAAAACCGCGGCGGTGGTGGTGGCAGAATATTGTGGATAAAGCGGCAAAACCAACACCTTATCGCAGCCCTTTGCTTGCAGCTCATCAAGCCCTTGGGCAATGGACGGATTACCGTAGGTCATTCCAAGCGCAACCGGAACCGACACCTGTTCAGCCAGCGCTTTTTGCTGACGTTTGGCATACACCATCAGTGGCGACCCCTCCTCCATCCAAATACTTTGATACAGCTTAGCTACTTTCGGTGAACGAATCGGCAGTATCACGCCATGTAATAATGGGCACCATAACCAACGGGTTAAATCAACCACACGATGATCATGTAGAAATTCAGAAAGAAAGGCTTTCACTGACTGTGAGGTCGGCGCTTCTGGGGTTCCGAGGTTGACCAATAGCACACCGACTTGATTGTGTTTTTCCGTCATTTTGATTGTATTCCTTGGCGGCAATCTTAGAACAGACTGGCGTATAAACGATTTACCCGAACCAGTACGGTAACAATTTGATTTTGGGCTAGCTTGCCATAAAAAAACCGGAGCGACTAATCGTCTGCTCCGGTTTCTGCAATCGATATACTCAATCTTCTCCTTGGGAGAACATCCAGTGTTAGCCTAGGGCTTTTTCAATCTCAACACTGACGTCTGCCACCGCTTGGGTGCCGTCAAAGGTGAAGTACTGCGTATTGCCTGCATCCGCCTCTTTTTTGTAGTAAGCAATCAAAGGCGCGGTTTGATCATGGTAAACCTTCAGGCGCGCACGCACTGTTTCTTCTTTGTCGTCATCACGAACAACCAGCTCTTCACCAGTCACATCGTCTTTGCCTTCCACTTTCGGTGGGTTATACACCACGTGGTAGGTGCGGCCTGACGCCAAGTGAGCACGACGACCACTCATACGCTCCACAATCACATCGTCTGGCACGTCAAACTCGAGCACGTAATCAATCGCAACTCCGATTTCTTTTAGGCCATCCGCTTGTGGAATTGTACGTGGGAACCCATCTAGCAAGAACCCTTTGGCACAATCATCTTGCGAGATACGCTCTTTAACCAGACCCAGAATGATGTCATCTGACACCAACTCGCCAGCATCAATAACCGCTTTGGCTTGTTTGCCCAGCTCAGTGCCCGCTTTAATCGCGGCGCGCAGCATGTCACCGGTAGAAATCTGCGGAATCCCGTATTTTTCCATGATGAACTGCGCTTGCGTCCCTTTACCCGCGCCCGGTGCACCCAACAGAATGATGCGCATAGTGATCCCCTTTTATCGTTTTTGGAGTTTCGTAAAACTGCGTCTATTCGCAAAGACCCGAAACATACACGCTTCACGAAACGCTATCAAGCCCGGCAATCCGGCCGGGCTTGTTGGTCGCTGTTCAGTATGTCGCTTTCACAGCACGTTGTCGATTATACCTTAGTCAGAAGCTTGTTCACCGACGCCAAGAACTCAGACGGGTCATCCATGCTTCCTTTTTCTGCCAGCATCGCTTGACCTAGCAGCATTTCTACCCAGGTACCAAACTTCTCTTCATCGCTCTCATCCGCCATACGCTTGACAAGATCATGCTCTGGGTTGAGCTCGAAGATATATTTCACTTCCGGCGCTTGTTGCCCAGCCGCTTCGAGCAGTTTCGCCATCTGGGTACCCATCTCAAATTGGTCGGTCACCACGACCGCAGGCGTGCCGGATAGTTTGAACGTCGGACGAACATCTTTCACGCGCTCACCTAAATGAGACTTCACGCGCTCGACCACAGACTCAAACGCTTTTTCGGTTTCTTCACGCTTGGCTTTGGCTTCTTCGTCGTCAAACTGGCTAAGATCGAGGTCTGCTTTGGTAATCGCTTGGAATTGCTTACCATCAAACTCAGTGAGGTAGCTCATCAGCCACTCATCGATGCGATCGTACATCAAGATAACTTCAATGCCTTTCGCCTTGAATTGCTCAAGGTGTGGGCTGTGCTTCGCAGCGTTGTAGCTATCTGCAGTGATGTAGTAAATTTTCTCTTGCTCGTCTTTCATGCGCGACACGTAGTCCGCCAATGAAACGGTTTGCTCCGCACTGTCTTCGTGCGTCGAGGCAAAGCGCAGCAAGCCCGCAATTTTTTCTTTGTTGCCAAAGTCTTCAGCCGGACCTTCTTTAAGTACCAGACCAAACTCACGCCAGAAGGTTTGATACTTCTCCGCGTCGTTTTTAGCCAACTTCTCGAGCATAGATAGCACGCGCTTAGTGCAAGCACTGCGCAGTGATTGAGTGATCTTGTTATCTTGCAAGATCTCACGAGAGACGTTGAGCGGCAGATCATTCGAGTCAATCAGACCACGGATAAAGCGCAAGTAACTTGGCATAAATTGCGACGCATCATCCATAATGAACACGCGTTGCACGTACAGTTTCAAACCGTGTTTGTGCTCACGGTTGAACAGATCCCACGGTGCTTTCGACGGGACATATAGCAAGCTTGTGTAGTCATTTTTACCTTCGACACGGTTGTGGCTCCATGTCAGTGGCTCCGCGAAATCGTGTGAGACGTGCTTATAAAACTCTTTATACTCGTCCGCGCTAATGTCTGATTTAGAACGGGTCCACAAAGCTTGTGCTTTATTGACCTTTTCCCATTTGCCCTCGCCAGTTTCCTTGCCTTCGTCGTCTTTTTCGACGGTCCACATTTCAACCGGAATACCGATGTGATCAGAGTATTTGCCAATCACCTCGCGCAAGCGCCAGTCGTTGAGGAATTCTTTCTCATCGTCATTCAGATGCAAGATAATATCGGTGCCGCGTTCAGCTTTCTCGATAGGCTCTAGGGTGTATTCGCCTTCACCGGTAGATTCCCAGCATACAGCTTGGTCTGCCGCCAGACCGGCAGCACGGGTGTGCACGGTCACCTTGTCGGCAACGATAAAGGCAGAATAAAAGCCCACGCCAAACTGACCAATCAAGTTGGAATCTTTGCTTTGATCTTCATTGAGTTGCTTTAGAAACTCTTCTGTCCCTGACTTCGCGATGGTCCCAAGGTTGGCGATCACATCATCTCGGCTCATACCAATGCCGTTATCAGAGATAGTCAGCGTACCTGCATCCTTGTCTACTGAGAGGCGTACACGTAAATCCCCATCATTTTCGTACAATTCAGGGGCCGAAAGTGCTTTAAAACGAAGCTTGTCCGCCGCGTCTGACGCATTCGAGACTAGCTCACGCAGGAAAATCTCTTTGTTTGAGTAGAGTGAATGGATCATCAATTGCAACAGCTTGGATGTATCAGAGCCAAACTGGTGTTTTTCTGGGGTTTTCACGCTCATGTCAATCTACCTAAAGCTATGATAATTAAACGCCAAGTGAGCCCGAAGCGGACCACCTGATGACGAATTGGATAAAGTCTCTTTGGATATAGGGGCCGCTCGCGACGCTTTCAAGGCTTAACTGACCAAAAATAAATCACTTAGCCATCTATTCGCGTCATCAAGCAAAGCAGCCACAAGTTCACCCAGCCTTGCTATCCCCGCGGCCCGTAACCACAGGCGGCAAGCCAATGGTTCACGGCCTCCCGCTCACTGGGCACGTAGTGGAGTTGGTAACGGGCGACGATACGATCAAAACGATAGACATAGTCACAACGCAGTGTCTCGAGCGGCGGCAGCCATTCATCAGGCCCTTTCGCGCCTTTTTGTGCATTCAGCGCATCATCGGCGATCAGCAGGTTGTCGGGGTCATTGGCAAATTGGGCTTTTTTCTTCCGAGACCATACCTCGCCACCGTGACCGTGGGCCCACTTCAATGGCACAAGGTGATCAATGTCGACATCACTGGCTTGGGTAAACGACTGGCCCGTCAACGCGCCAACCCATAATCCCGTGGCAACCGTGCAGCGATTATCCCGTGTGTAGGTCACAGGCACTTGGCTCCGGGCAATCAGGACTTCAGCACGGGTGTTTTGGCAATCTTTGTCCTCGTCCAACCAATGGGGCCAATGGTCTCGCTGATAGGGTCCAGAGAAAGGACGCCCATCGCGCAACGCCGCGTTGGTTTCTTGATGGACAAGCGCTTTTGGAGAAGACGTCGCCCGCTTAGGTAAGCGCCCGCCTGCCTCAAGACAGGCTGACAGCGAGTTAAATGCGGTAAATCGCGTGACGCGGGTGTAATAGGGACTATTGGTGTCGTGACAAATGCCCGATTTTGAGCGCTTAACTGGCTCGGCCTGAGCCAGGCTACTGACCAATGCGCTTGCGAGAAAGAAGTTTACAAGAAAGAAAGAGAGAAAACGCTTCATACGTTAAGCACGTTTAGTAATGAGTGATTACACAACAGCGCTTAACGACTAGTTTGTCAACAATCAAATGATTGATTGCACACTTACTAGTCAAGGAGGAGAAAAAAGAAAAGCCTGACCAAGTCAGGCTTAGAAATTAGTGCGTCATGGTACAGCGCGTCATGCTTCTCAGCTAGTTATAGCTTAAGCGCTGCCGCCCAATGATCGAGTGTGAGAGTGTGGTGCCGTCCACCAGCTCAAGCTCTCCACCCATAGGCACACCGTGGGCAATACGGCTGGCTTGCACATCGTGTTCTCGACATAGCTCTGCAATATATTGCGCCGTTGCTTCGCCTTCAACGGTTGGGTTGGTAGCGAGGATCAGCTCTTCAATGGGCTCATGCGTGAGGCGTTTTTCCAACACGTCTAAGCCGATATCGGCAGGACCAATACCATCTAATGGCGACAAATGCCCCATTAATACAAAGTAACGCCCAGAATATTGCCCGGTCGCTTCAACCGCGGCGATATCCGCTGGGCTCTCAACCACACAAATTAAGCCCGTTTGCTGACGTCGAGGATTGTCGCAAATCGCACAAACCTCTTCTTCAGTGAAGGTGCGACACTGGCTGCAATGACCAATCTCTGTCATCGCTGCAGTCAGCGCTTGCGCCAACTCGATACCACCCTGACGATTGCGTTGAAGCAGATGATAGGCCATACGCTGCGCTGATTTGGGGCCGACCCCAGGCAAGCAGCGCAGCGCGTCCATCAGTTGTTCAAGTAACTGACTGGTACGCATGGATTAAAACGGCATTTTCATGCCTGGTGGTAGCTGCATACCACCTGTCACTTCGGCCATTTTCTCTTTTTGCTGCTCTTCGGCACGACGTGCGGCGTCATTGAATGCGGCTGCAACCAGATCTTCCAGCATGTCTTTGTCGTCTTCCATTAGGCTGTCATCGATTTCAACTCGACGAACGCTATGGCTACCCGTCATGGTGACTTTTACCATGCCTGCGCCCGACTCACCGGTGACTTCCATATTGGCAATTTCTTCCTGAACTTTTTGCATGCGCTCTTGCATTTGCTGCGCCTGCTTCATCAGGTTACCCATTCCGCCTTTACCAAACATAATTCTCTCTCTTGGTTAGGTGTTCTAAATTGGTCGAATGCTGTCTTCATCCAGTTCCGCAGCAAAACGCTGCAGAATAAAACCGACATTCGGATCATTATGCAAGCTCTGTGTCGCCTGCGCTAATTTTTGTTGATAGAGATGTTCTCGCCACTCTAATGGCGTTCGCCCGCTATCGCCTAAATGGACTTCCAATGTTATGGGGGCATTTAGGGCCTGAGACAAGGCCTGTGCGAGCTGTTGTTGTGCTTTTTCTTTATTGAGGTGAGCCTGATCAGGACGTAAGGTCAACACCACCGTATTGCCCTCACGCACCATCGACGCATTCAGTGCCATTTGCTTCACCAAGCGCGGCACCACCAAACTGTCTGCCAACGCACACCAGTGATCCTCCACGTTCGCTTCATGGACAAGCTTGTCCCGCATCGCTGGTGTTTTTTCATGCTCCAGCGCCTTTTTCAGCGCATTTGGCGTTAAATGCGTGGCTGTCGCTTTCTCGGGCTGCGGTTGAGTCGGCGTCCATTGATAAGGTTCATCAGACACCGGCGCCGTTTCAGCCGTTTTTTGATGAGACAATGCCGCCGGCGCTTGCTCAAAAGAGGAGTCGGACACCGGCGACGCAGGCTGGGCATTCGCAGTAATACGATCCAGCACTGATAACGCATCTTGCTTGGCCGATGTCCGTTCAGTCTTTTTTGGCGTGTTATCCGTCTGACTCGATTGACGTTTCATGCGACTACGAAGTTGATTCCGCGCCTGAATCAAACTGGATGCCGCAGATTGAGGGGCAGCCTGAGCTTCCTCCGCCCTATCCGGCTGCGTCGACGCTGGCTGTTGCGCCTGTGGCTCAGATTGTGATTGAGGTTGCGCCGACTGTGGAGCTGGCACGGCCTGCTCCCTTGGCGTCGATGTTGCTTGCTGCACCTGCGCTTTTAATGCCCCAATCGCCTGAGCCGGATCGGTATGCGGTTTCTGAGTCGCAGCCTGTTGCGTTTGAGGGGCTTGGGTCGGCACAGAAATCGCCTTGGGTTCATAGGGGACTGTTTTGACCGGTTGGAATGCCAACATCCGCAACAACACCATTTCCAGCCCCGCACGTCCATCAGGAGCATACGGTAAATCTTGACGACCCTGCAGCGCCATTTGATAGCACAATTGCACATCTTGTGGCGACAGTCGGGTCGCCAGTGCATGCAAGCGTGCTTTGTCCGGTGACGCCTCGCTATGCGTATTAGGTAACGCTTGCAGTAAAGCGATTTGATGCAGTTGCCCAGCCAGCTCTTTGAGTAAACCGTCCCATTCAACACCTATGTGAGCAATCTGCTCTAAGGCACTCATCAGCTCCAGCGCATCGTGGTTAACCAGCGCTTCAAGCAGCATCAATGCGTGATCTGTACTCAGTGTACCCAGCATGTCGCTAACCGATGCCGTGGTAATTTGGCCGTTGCCTAGCGCAATCGCTTGGTCGGTTAAGCTCAGTGCATCACGCATGCTGCCTTCAGCCGCGCGAGAAAGTAGCATCAACGCACGCGACTCAGCATCTACGCCCTCTTGCGCCAAGATGGTTTCTAACTGGGTTTGAATTTGGCTGGCATCGAAATGCTTTAAGTGAAATTGCAAACAGCGTGACAGGATAGTCACCGGCAGCTTTTGCGGATCCGTAGTGGCTAATAGGAATTTCACATACTCAGGCGGCTCTTCTAGCGTTTTGAGCAGCGCATTGAAACTATGACGAGACAACATATGGACTTCGTCAATCAAATACACCTTATAGCGACCACGCGCAGGCTTGTACTGAACGTTATCCAGTAAATCGCGGGTATCTTCAACCTTGGTGCGCGATGCCGCATCGATCTCTAATAAATCGACATAACGCCCTTCATCAATCTCTCGGCACGTTTGACACTGACCACAAGGTGATGAAGAAACGCCTTGCTCGCAATTCAGCCCCTTGGCAAAAATACGCGCGATGGTGGTTTTACCTACCCCACGGGTACCACTAAATAAGTAAGCATGATGCAAACGGTCGTGGTCAAGCGCGTTGGCAAGCGCAGTCAGTACATGTTGTTGCCCTGCCACGGTATCAAAGCTGTGTGGCCGCCATTTACGTGCGAGTACTTGATAACTCATGTTTCTCGGCTTCCTATTTGAATATCCAATGAGGCGGAGCGTAACAAGGGCGCACAGCGCCCCAGTATGGAGAGAGACTAGTGGCCGTCAAATTGGCACAGGCTAAATACGTTAACACCCATTTGGGCAAGTTTATCCTCACCACCAATATCGGGTAGGCTGATGACAAAGCCCGCATGCTTCACCTCACCGCCCAGACGACGCACAAGTTTTACTGTCGCCTCAATGGTACCACCGGTCGCCAGTAAGTCATCAATGACAAGCACGTTATCACCGCTGCTAATCGCGTCACGATGAATTTCTAGCGTGTCTTCGCCATATTCAAGTTGGTAGCTTTCACTGATAACTTCACGAGGCAGCTTGCCGGGTTTTCGTACCGGGACGAACGGTAATCCCATTGCAAGTGCCAATGGGGCGCCGAATAAAAATCCGCGCGATTCGGTACCGATGATTTTGGTAAAACCCATGTCACGATACTGGCTCGCGAGTGTATCTATGGTTGCCTGATAGGCAATCGGATCTTCCATCAAGCTAGTTACGTCGCGAAAAAGGATCCCAGGCTTTGGGTAATCAGGAATGGTTTTGATGCTTTGTTTAATGACATTCAAGCTGTCGTTGCTCATGGCCAATACTCGCCGGTAAAAAAACGCAAACCGCAATGTTATGAATTTTCAGCCGAGGCGGCAACAGATTCTGTCTCAGGCAGGCGGAGAAACCAGCATAACAGCACAATTAAGCAAATTAGCAGCATGACTTTTAGCCAAACAAAGCTGACTATATAAATAGAAAAAGCAAAGCTGGCCAGAATCATCACGGTGGCTCGTACTTTTACCTTACGACTAATGGCGCGTTTTTGATACCAATCAGTCAAGATTGGCCCAAAGGTAGGATGTGCATGCAGCCAGTTAGCAATACGGGGTGAACCACGCATAAAGCAGCCACTCGCGAGCAGTAAAAACGGCGTCGTTGGTAGCACCGGCAAAAAAATACCCGCCGTACCTAAGCCGACCCACAGCCAACCAAGGCTATTCCAAAGCCAGCGCCAACGGGGAGAAGAAGATGGCAGTGAGTGTTGCATGCTGTGGTCTCGCAAAGTTCTGGCCTGACGGTGAAATGAAACACATTAACAAGTGTAGTGACCCTCACCCGGCCAGTACAGCACAATACCGCATTTAACCGCTGAACGCGGTCCGCCAGGATAATTAACGACCAAACAAAATACCGATCCAAGTCAGGCTTGCTGGCAAGGTGGGAATAAGGAGTACCAGCAAAAATCCAATGAAATACTTCAGACTATACGGCTCTTTAAAATCATGTTCCATTTTGTTATCTCTACTCACAACAACTTAACAACAGTGAGGCGCTACTATAGCTCAGCTTTCAACCGCTAAAAACGGACCTTTTGTAAGGTTTTATCGTTATTCTTGATTTACATCAGGGTAACAAGTGGGGTGAGTGATCCATGATAAACGTCATTTCAGCCAATCAAGCGAACTGACCATGGATACAAAAACCCTCGCACAGCTTCGGCGTGAGCTCGAAACCGAGCAAGCGGAGCTGATCGCAACCCTAACCACTCGATTACGAGAAGATTGGGAAAAGGAATGCGATAATCTCAATGTGACTGACTTAATAAAAGAAAGTCAAAGCTTGCCAGGCGCGATTCGTTGCCTAGGCGATCGTTTGGAGAAAGTGGACGCCTCTTTGTGTGCCATGGATTTGGAGATCTACGGCCTGTGTGCCGATTGTGAGAGCCAAATACCGCTCAGTGATTTGATGCAAGATGCAGCAGAACAGCGCTGTCCTCAGTGTCGCACATCAAACTACTACCATCACGATCCCGCGCAGCGCCGTGTTGCGACGGACCCGCACTAAGTTAGTGATACTGTGTCGGTCTACTTTCGCTTGTAGCCTGTTTCTCGCTGTTTAAGCGACGAACGCCCAGCTTTGGCTGGGCGTTTTTTGTGCTTGAGTCAAACCATGCCACATTATTCTTGGTCGATAATCCAGCGGCGGAAAGACTTGCGTTCTTGATCGCTTGCTTTGGTATACCAAAGTTTAAGTTGTGAGAGCGCATCGCCCTTGATGGACGTTTTGCCTTCCTCATCCACTTCTACCAAGACATCATTGAGGTTTTTGCTTTCACCTTGGTCTAAAATAATACCATTGGCGCGGTTATAGTCTGCCACTAACGCTTCCATATCTGCGTAAGCAGCAAAACCGTCACCTTTAAGCTCAGTCGCGTTCAACGGCATCACCTCACCACTCTCGAACTCCGCTTGCCATTGTGGGCCTGAAGCAAAATAGCTCGACGCTTGGCTTTGTGCCGAAAGGCGGGTATCAATATCAATGGTGGCATCACGTCCATCGACATTAAAATCAAACACATAAGGGCGAGAGGTAAAAACAACATCTTTGCTGCCGCGCTTCACTTCCCCTTCATAGCGCATCACTAACTGGTGTTTGCCATCGCTTAGTTCAACACTTTGCTGAGGCGCCCAGCTGTCAAATTTCACTTCGGTGCCATCAATCACCAAAAACTCAACACCCCGTGCTGAGGTAATCGTTGCGGCCTGAGCGACACCTGATAACAGGGTGACACCCAACGCTAGTCCAGCCCATTTCAACTGCTTCATTATTCTTTTCTCACTGATTCGCCAAAACCATGAATAAAAAAGCCGCCCGAAGGCGGCTTTTTAGAACGAATACTACATGCTGTAGTGGTATCGTTAAGCTCAATTAGAACTTAACTTCCATACCCGCTACGTAGCCTAGGTCAGCGTTATCTGCGTTAGTATCGCCGATTTCTGCGTATACTTTAGCGTTGCTGTGCAGAGCATATGTCACGTTAGCGTAATAACCGTTGACATTATCACCCTCTTTTGGATCTTGGCGGTCCCAGCCTGCAGCGAAGGTAGTATTGCCCATGGTGTAATCAGCAGCCAAAGAGAAATAATCAGTATCAGCGACTTCCGCACCACCTACAACTCTTTCAGCTTCGCCATTACCATAAGAAGCTGCCAAGCCTACATTTTCAATACCTGCATACTCAACTTCAAACTGATACGCTGTTACATCTGTGCTTGAAGCTGGTTTATCTGCACCAACGTCATCAGCTTTGTAGTAATAGCCACGAATATCGAAGTCAGCTACACGGTAGCCTAAACGCGCATCGATGATAGACAGTTCTGCGTTTCCATCATCATTGCCATCGCTGTCTTGACGCGTAGAAATACCACCATACACTGTGCCGTTGTCGTAGACGTATTTAGCCACTTGCGCACCGTGAGTTGCTTCAGTGCCGTCAAAAGATGAAATTGAAAGCTCATAATCTTTGGTGATACCAATATCATCACTTAGGAGATATTGACGACCGAAAGTGATTTGACCGAAGCTGTCGCTCTTGAAACCTACGAACAGTTCTTTGTTTTCAACGTTACCGTTCGTTGGGTTTTTAGTCAGAGCTTCTTCTGATTCAAACTCAAATGACATACCAGCCAGTACGCTCATTTCAGGCGACACTGCAACTTCAGTATTAACAGCAAGGTCGCCATCATCTAGGCGCCACATACCGTCTTTGTCATTACCAATTTCTTGCATGTACTGAACTTCAGCTGCACCAGATAGGTCTACTTTAACGCCGTCTGCGTCATACAGGTTGATGCTTGCAGATGCTGAGCCAGCAGCCAGCAGAGCTGGAACTGCCATTGCTAGAATAGTCTTTTTCATGGTTAATCCACTGCCTTTTCTATTTAGTCATTATGAGTTCTTTTTTGGAACTCTGTTATATGGTGGCTGTCATAATGCTGCAAAGAACAAAATGCCAATCCACTGAAACTTCGTGGGTAATCGTGCAGAACAATTAGGATTCTGTCAACTCACCCTAAACCGTACAGATCATAACTCACAAAGTTTAAAAAACAAATAGTTAGAAGATTTCGCTGAATGAAGATCACAGTAAACGGTCAGACATTAACCAATCTTGATA
>NZ_MUFM01000017.1:0-64846 GCF_001996125.1 Salinivibrio sp. PR932
AGCACCCACTAAGTAATAATAGCCCAGAAATAAATAACACTTTCTTATTCATATAAAACACCTAAAAAAAATAGCCGACAATTGTCGGCTATGAAAAAAGACAGTTTAAAAAAAGACTTACCACCAAGCTTCCAATTGCACACCAGTTACGAACTCTGAGTCACCTTTGTCACCAAACGTATCTCCTTCTTCATCCGTAATATACGTACCGTAGAAGCGAATCTCAGGACGCGACCAGAAGCTGTCACCCATTGCCCATGCTTGAGCTAAAGTAAACTTGTGGCCTCCTTGGTCTGTTCCTTGATTTTCTCCATCAAAGAAGCCGACCTCACCGATAGTGCGCATCGTGTCGTTCCACTTATAAACAGGACGCACAACAGCGGTGAACATATCAGAGTCGCCCTCACCATCTGTTAAGTCCGAGCCATTATGATAAGAGAGCTGATGTCCGAGTTCCATCGATGACCCAACATTCATCACACCCCAGTTGATAATACGGTAGCCTTTCGCATCGTTTTTATCATCGGAGCCGCGGCTGTACCATGCACCAGAACCAAAGCCAGCAATCTGATCACCGTATCCTGCAGAACCATATTGCAAGATTGTTTGGTTGAAACCATTGTCCATATTTTGATGCACAATACCGGTAAGCATAATACCATCATCAGCTGCTTCGGTTCGGCCATCCTTCTCTGTTGCAAAGTTATAGGCCGCAGCGAGCTCTAGACTCGCGTCTTCCCACAAGCCGATATTAGCTAAACGTGCATCAAAAATGTAGCCTGTAGAAGCAGGCTTGTTATCGCCCTCATCGTCCCCACCATCTTGAAGAAATGCTAGAGAAAGTTTTTGATCGCCCAGTGAAATATTTTCAATACCACCACCGGTACCTGAGGTGTTCAAGAAATAGAAGTCAGTAATATGGATATCTTTACGCTGATAATAGCGCTTACCCGCCCAAATAACGGCTTCAGGGTCGGATGCAATCACACCTTTGGCTTGGACATTAAATTGCGCGACGTTTATTTCGCTACTTTCCCAACCACTTTGGCCTTTATCGCTGGAGGCAATCATAGATTCCAGTTTCCATGATTGCTCACCCGTTTGAAGTTCTTCTGAAAAACCGAACTCGTAATAGTTGTCGTCTTCATTACCCAAACGACCAACTTTATTCTTTTCAAAAGCACTATCACCCGCACCATCACCACCGATCGCAGCACCCGCACGAGCATAACCATTAAAATCAACAGCGAACGCTGAGGTGGCAGTGACAGTAGCTGCGACAGCCGCCGCAATTAAACTTACTTTTCTCATACCTTACTCCATTAGGATGGTTGTTAAACTGCATCATGAGATCACCGGCAGTAGGAAAGTGAGCACATCATGCATGGGCGTTGCCCTTTTTTGTGTTAGAAACATCCTATGCTTCCCATTTTTTTTGCGCGTCATCCGTAACGGAAAATATGGGGGGAGGAGCCTTAAGGAGGAGTAAGAGGAAAGAATGTAATTTAGTCGATCTATATCACTAAAACACGGCGTAAAACGTTATTTACTTTCTCAATAGACCCCTACAAAACGCCATATAGATCACCATTAACAGTTTCTCCTCTATTAACAAGAAAGTTAATTACAGCAGAATAGATATTAAGAACTGTGAGCCTAGATTGAATTTATTCTGTGAGGGAGGTGTAATAGCGTTTCTTCTTAATTAGATGGTGTTGTTTATGTCTCTCTGCCATCCGGCGCCTTATACCTTAGGCGCTCAATTATGCGATCAAGGCTGCCGCTTTAGCTTATATGCACCGGATCGTGACGCTGTCACCCTACTGCTTTGGCAACGTGGTCACCAACCTACCCGTATTCATATGCAAGAATACAAGCTGGGCTATTGGACCGCGTATGTTCCGCACGTGAAAGCAGGCGATACTTATAGCTATGAAGTCCTTATTAATGGACAAGCATGGTGCATTGCCGACCCCTATGCGCAAGCCGTTGTCGGCCCAGTGCAATATCAGCCACCGTATACGCCCAATCAAAGCTACAGTTTGGCGCGATGCCAAGTCGTCGATCATCAATTTGATTGGCAGGAAGTTTCACGCCCTGCACACACAATGAGCGAAACCGTCATTTTCGAAACACACGTTAAGGGGCTCACGCAGCTGCATCCCAATGTTGAAGCGCACGAGCGTGGACGTTATCTCGGCTTAATAGCGCCCGACATGCTGCGCTTCTATCAGGACAATCAGATTAATTGCATTCAACTTTTGCCGATTGCTGCTTGTTTACCTGAACCACATTTATTGAGCCAGCAAAAGACCAATTATTGGGGCTACAATCCCTACTTATGGATGGCACCCGATCCTCGTTACGCGCACCATGATGCAGTGACTGAGCTTAAAACCGCCATTCGAGAGCTGCACCGACACGATATTGAAGTCATCCTGGATGTGGTATTCAATCATACGGCAGAAGGGGGAGATGGCGGGCCTATCTTGCATTTCAAAGCGTTAGATCACGCCATGTATTTGCATGATAAACATCAACTCGTCAATTACACTGGCTGCGGCAATACCCTAGATATGCGCCATCCTGCCGCGATTTCCGCGGTGTTAGACAGCTTGCGTCTGTGGGTCACTCACTACCAAATTGACGGCTTTCGCTTTGATCTGGCCGCGACACTGGGCCGAGAAGGTGAACAGTTCAACCCACACGCTGCGTTTTTTACCGCATTGGCACAGGATCCTGTGCTCTCTCAAGTTAAACTTATCGCAGAGCCTTGGGATATAGGTCCAAATGGCTATCAATTGGGGCAATTCCCTTCCAATTGGTCGGAGTGTAACGACAAAATTCGGGATACTACCCGTAGTCTATGGCGCGGTGAAAAACATAGTCTGCAAGATTTTGCGACGCGATTAATGGGCTCGCGCGATCGATTCAGTGCCGCACATTGGCCCGATCACTTATCAGTCAATTACCTGACCTATCACGATGGATTCACTCTGCAAGATGTCGTCAGTTACGCCCAGCGTCATAATCACGCCAACGGTGAAAATAATCGTGATGGACATGGTGACAATCGTTCGGCTAACTATGGTATCGAGGGCCCAACGCAGGATCCGTCTATTATTGCGGTGCGCGAGCGACAAAAGCGCAACCTTATCGCCAGTGTCCTCTTTGCCTTTGGCGTCCCTCACCTCCTGACGGCGGACTTACTGGATCACTCCCAACAGGGTAACAACAACGCGTATTGCCAGGACAATCCGATCAGTTGGTTGAACTGGGGTAACCTCGAATCGTCAATGCCTTGGGCTAATTGGCTATCCACCATGATCAAACGTCGCCAAGCGGTTATGCCCGCGTTTATCGATGCATTTAGCGGCCGAAAGCGCCATCAAAACCGTATTCGTTGGCGACACCCCGACGGTAACGCAATTCAACCGAATGATTGGCCAAACTTGCACGCCGTTGTCTGCCATATCGAAATCGGTCAACATCATCGCCATGCGGGCGATCAGTTACTCTATTGCTTCAACGTCAGCGATCAGCCGCTATCTTTTTGCCTCCCCGACGACAAGCCATGGCAAACAGTGTGTACCACCGAAGAGGCCGATACCGCCACGCGAACTGTCACATCATCATTCACACTGGCGGGCAAAAGCCTCAGCATACTCACCAATCACGCTTAACCGCGTGACCCACATAAAAACTATTCGCGTAAACAGTATTCGCATAAAAAAGGCAACCTCATCAAGGTTGCCTTTGTTCTGGGTCATTGACTGACTTTGCCGCGTTAGCCTTTCACGCCACCGGCGGTCAAGCCACCGACTAACCAACGTTGTGCAAGTAAGAATACCGCGGTGATTGGGAAAGCCGATAAGACAGCTGCCGCGGCGAAATCGCCCCATAAATAGTTTTGTGGATACAAATACTGTTGCATGCCGACAGCGAGCGTATATGAATCCACATCAGACAACAGCAAAGAAGCAACTGGCACTTCACCTACCGCGAAGATAAACGACAAGATGAAGACCACGGCAAGAATCGGCACTGACAATGGCAGCAATACCATACGGAACGCTTGCCATGGCGTCGCACCATCCAATGCAGCCGCTTCCTCCAAAGAACCATCAATGCTTTCAAAATAACCTTTGATGGTCCACACATGCAGGGCAATACCGCCGAGATACGCAAAGATCAAACCGCCGTGGGTATTGAGCCCTAAAAACGGAATGTAGTTACCCAACTTGTCGAAGAGTGCGTAAATCGCCACCAATGCCAGTACTGCAGGAAACATTTGAAAAATCATCATCGCTTTCAAAATGGTTTCCTTGCCTTTAAAACGCATCCGAGCGAAGGCATAGGCTGACGTCGTTGATAACGCAACAATCAAAAGTGACGTCACGCCAGCGACTTTCACCGAATTCCACAGCCATAGTAGAACCGGAAATGGCGGTGGTGTCACCGAGCCATCAGGGTTGGTGACAGGGAAGCCGAGTGCCAGCTTCCAATGCTCAAGAGAAGGGTTGTCGGGAATCAAGCTCCCGGTCGCAAAGTTACCTTCTCGGAACGAAATTGCGATGATCATCAACAAGGGGAAGATAATCAGCGAGAGGAAGCAGCACAGACCTATATGCGTCGCCCACACTCGATACTTTAATGATTTTCCTTGAACCATAGCCATGAGAGACTCCTTAGCTTTCTGTCACTTTGGTAAGACGCAGGTTAATCAAGGCGAGCGCACCCACCAGCAAGAAGATCAATGTTGCGACTGCACTGGCGAGACCGAAGTCTTGGCCACCGCCACCTTCGAATGCAATCCGATAGGTATAGCTGACCAGCAAGTCGGTATAACCCGCCGGCTCGGTAGTACCAATCATGTTCGGACCACCTTCTGTCAACAGCATAATCATTACGAAGTTATTGAAGTTGAAGGCAAAACTGGCGATGAGCAACGGCATTAGAGGCTTGATCATCAGCGGCAACGTAATCCGCGTAAAGTTTTGAATGAAGTTAGCGCCATCGATAGCGGAAGCTTCATAAAGATCATCCGGTATGGCTTTTAATAAACCCATACACAAGATCATCATGTAAGGGAAACCTAGCCAGGTATTCACCAACACTACCATCACACGTGCGAGGAACGGGTCATCAAACCAATTGGGACTGATGCCAAATAAGGCTTCAAGCACCATATTTATCTCACCAAAACTTTGGTTGAATAACCCTCGGAAAATAAGAATAGAAATAAATGCAGGCACCGCATAAGGTAGAATTAATAACACGCGGTAAATTGCACGGCCTTTTAGTTCTTCCCACTGAACGACATTGGCGAGAATAAGCCCAATAATTAACGTAAACACCACCGTTAATAGCGAGAAAACAATCGTCCAAATGAAGATTCCAATAAACGGTTCTTTTATCCCGTCATCGGTCCAAACACGCTCGAAGTTGTCCGTACCAATTTGCACCACGTAACCCGGTGCCACCGTATCACCGATAAACTGACCGGCCTCATCAATCGGTTGATAAAAACCAATTTCATCATTTGGCTTCAACGTATCGCCAGTTTTATTGTTAATCAGTGTGCGGCTATCATCTTGTAAAGTATACAGCGGTTGTTCTGCAGCAAACTTACGCAGCCCACTCATCCGAATGGTATCGCCATTCGGGAACTGAACATCCACCTGACTCAAGGTATCGCGGTTTTTGATCACATCGCGTAGCGTCGCTTTTTCACCCGACAGACTTTCTACCGGCGAAAGCGCTAACGTTTCGTTCGACATCGACGCCATATCAAACGGCGCGGTCGCAAAACGCTCACCCGCTTTATCAATCACTAAACGGGTACCTGATGGAGTTTGATACAAAGCAAACGGATAGCTCTGCCCACTTTGAAAAGTACGCTCAAGTAATACCGATTGCGCGCGCTCGAAAGACAGCTGATTTTTAGCACTATAGTTGGTAAGGGAGAGGCCCACGGTATACACCAAGGGGAAAATGATAAAGAGGATCATCCCAGCAATACCCGGATAGATATATCGCTGAGCATACATCTTCTTATTACCAAAAATGTATAACGCTAGCGCGGTTAGCACCACAGTTAGCATTGCAAACGCAGTTTCACCACGCGAATACATAAGTATGGTGGCGTAACCATTGATGATCGCCACAGTCGCCAACAACGCCCATTTAATGAACGCTTTTGAGCTACTTGGCAAGAAAGAGCCTGACGTTGTCATAGCTGGAGAACCTTGAACTGACTGCATAAGGAACGCTACTCACATTGTTCGGGAACTGTGCGGGGAGGCTGCCCTCCCCGCAGATAGAGCTTATTTCAGCATTTGTTTTTCTGCGTCGTTAAGCGCATCGTCGATGGATTGACGATCGCCAACCACATTAACAACGGCGTTTTTCGCAGCGCCCCAAAATGCGGTCATTTGCGGAATGTTCGGCATCACCTCACCATGCTTCGCATTCTCCATCGTCGCTGCAATACGGCTGTCTTTCGCCAATTCAGCTTGATAAGAATTCAGCGCAACCGCCCCTAAGGGTTTATCGGCATTGATAGTAGATAGGCCGTCATTGGTCAGCACATAGTTTTCGAGGAACTCAACCGCGAGATCTTTATTCGGTGATGCGGTGCTAATGCCGGCGCTGAGCACACCAACGAACGGCTTAGACGCTTCGCCTTGGAAGGTCGGTAATGTTGTCACACCATAGTTAATACCGGATTTCTCGATATTACCCCACGACCATGGGCCATTGATGGTCATTGCCGTATCACCTTGGTTGAACGACGATTCAGAAACGGAATAATCCATATCAGACGAAATCACGCCATCTTTTACCATGTGCTTAATAAAGCCCAGTGCGTCGTGAACACCTTGCTTATTAATGCCGACATCTTTGACATCATAACCTGTGGCCGTTTGTTTAAAGGCATACCCACCATCAGCCGCCATCAATGGCCAAGTGAAGTAAGGTTCTTTCAGATTCCACATGATAGCGGTTTTACCTTGCTCACTGAGCTTACTGTTCAGCTTCGCCACTTCTTCCCAGGTTTTAGGCGGTGTAGGAACCAAATCTTTGTTGTAAATCAGTGATAGAGATTCCACGGCAATGGGGTAACCCACGTACTTGCCTTTGTATTTCACCGCGTCCCATGCAAAATCAACCATCCCGTCTTTCAAACGCGCAGAGGGTTTAATTTCAGCCAATAGGCCCGACTCGGCATAGCCACCGAAACGGTCATGCGCCCAAAACACGATGTCTGGACCATCACCGGTTGACGCTGTTTGTGGGAATTTATCTTGCAAGCCATCAGGGTGAGCCACAGTTACCGGAATACCCGTGTCTTGTTCAAAACGTTTTCCAACTTCAGCAAGTCCGTTATAGCCTTTGTCACCGTTAATCCAAATGGTGAGCTGGCCTTCTTCGATACTCGCCTGAGCCCCAAATGAGCCGAGAGCAATAAGGGTACCGAGGGCAACAGCACTGAGTGATTTCTTCATCTTTCTATCCTTCTTCTACTGAGGTGTAGCACGATTCCTTGGCGGATGAGCTGTATTTCACGGTCTATCATGGTTAATTCACCGCGATTCCTCATCATCCCGTCCTCTACGCCCTACGCCACTGCGAGCGAATTCGTGATCCATATCGCTCGCCGCCAATGATGCGGCTCACAAAAATAAACCTAACGTGATCAAGTTCAACTAATTGTCTGAGAATTTTGTGACGTACGCCCTCAAATTAATTTGGGGAGGAGTTCATCCTCCTCCCCGTCTACTCCCCCTGTAATAATTCTGCTTAGGAGGATGTATGACTGCCGTGATTCGCCCAAACTGAATACCATCAAAAAAGCATTGGTGAGCAATCACACGATATGCTTAAGCTTTAACCCGTTATCTGTTCAACAAATAGGTTAACGGTTATTTAGGTCTTAAGTGACGTGCGATGAAATAACGCAAACACCTATAATGCGTATTAAGCCGAATTAATGAAAAGCGATTGAGGGCGAGCGACATGGCAAGTGTCACGTTTAAAAACGTTTGTAAAGCGTATGACGACGATGTAATGATTTCTAAGAACGTTGACCTAGAGATTAAAGACGGTGAGTTTGTCGTCTTTGTCGGACCTTCCGGTTGCGGTAAATCCACATTATTGCGCTGCGTTGCAGGCTTAGAGGATATTACCTCAGGTGATTTATATATCGATGACCAACGGATTAATGATGTTGAGCCATCCAAGCGCGGGGTGGGGATGGTCTTCCAATCTTACGCGTTATATCCCCATCTTAACCTGTATGACAATATGTCATTCGGTCTGAAATTAGCCAAAGCCAACAAAGCAGAAATAGACCAACGCGTCCATCACGCGGCAGAGATCCTTCAGCTTGGTCACTTGCTGGATAGACAACCGAAATCACTGTCGGGTGGACAACGTCAGCGCGTGGCTATCGGCCGTACTCTGGTTTCACAACCGAAAGTGTTCTTGTTGGATGAACCGCTTTCTAACCTTGATGCCGCATTGCGGGTACAAATGCGCGCGCAAATCACCAAGCTCCAGCGTCAGCTGGGCTGTACCATGATTTATGTCACCCACGATCAAATCGAAGCCATGACCATGGCCGATAAAATCGTGGTCTTGGATGAAGGACGAGTCGCACAAGTTGGCCGACCACTCGAGCTCTACCATTATCCTAAAAACCGCTTTGTCGCTGGCTTTATCGGCTCACCTAAAATGAATTTTATGAGCGTGTTTATTGATGATGTCGAAGCCGAACGCGTTAAAGTGCAAATGAGCAATGGCACCTCATTCTGGATCCCCGTCGATGGCACCACAGTGACACGAGGCGATCGCATGTCACTCGGCATTCGTCCAGAGCATTTGCTGGCGGCGAAGGATGGTGATGCTGTGATTCAAGGCGAAGCCACTATCGTCGAGAAGCTCGGTAACGAGACACAAATTTATATTAGCCTCGACAGTGCCGATGCCGATGTCATTTACCGTCAGCTGGATACGGTTGAAATCGAAGCCGGAGACAAATACGCGATTGGTATTCCTGCCCACCGTTGCCATTTGTTCCACAGCGATGGCCGTGCCTGTAAACGCCTGCACCGTGAAAACGGGGTAATTTTTGATGACGAGGCGGAGCAAGTCGCCTAATCATACCCTCCTCACCAAGGGCCGCTCTCTTAGCGGCCTTTTTGATCCCGCTGACTGCCAAAGACCCTCTCCTTGCGACAGGAAAACAATCGCGATTGACAAGCGCGCTCAGCAGGCTCAAAAAAAGCGCCTCTCAGGGCGCTTTAGCTTTAGATCAATTAATTAACGATACTGACGATCTATCACCCCTCCCACCGATAGAACACGGTCGCTAATGGCGGTAACGTCAGTGATAACGATTGTGCTTGTCCGTGAGCTGCAGTGTTTTGCGTATCGATCTCCGCGGGCAATGGATACCCGCTCCCCCAGAATGCCGCATCATCGGTATTCAGCAGTAGAGAATAATGTCCGGCATGGGGCATCCCCAAGATAAACGAGTCACGCGGTACCGGTGTAAAGTTACTGACCACCAGCACACGCTCCCCATCATCGCTGATCCGCTCATGGGCAATCACGCTCAACGCATGGGCATCTTGTAAGCGCCACTCAAATCCAGCCGGATCGCAATCGAGACGATAAAGCGCAGGCGTTGAGGTATACAAGTGATTGAGGGCCTTCACCAGCGACTGAACACCCTGATGACGTGGATATTCCAACCAGTGCCACTCCAGTTGACCATCATGATCCCACTCAGCGGTTTGACCAATTTCCGAGCCCATAAAGTTGAGCTTTTTCCCGGGCTGACCGTACATGTACCCCAAATATGCGCGTAAATTTGCCGTTTGCTGCCACTCATCTCCCGGCATTTTGTTGAGTAAAGCGCCTTTGCCGTACACCACTTCGTCATGCGAAAGCGAGAGTACATAGTTTTCACTGAAGGCGTATACCAACGGAAAGGTCAGCGTGTCGTGATGATATTGGCGATGGATGGTTTCTTCGCGAATATAGCTCAAGCTGTCATGCATCCAGCCCATGTTCCACTTAAAACCAAACCCCAGTCCGCCTAAGTAGGTAGGCGCAGACACACCGGGAAAAGCGGTAGACTCTTCGGCAATCGTCATCGCATTAGGGAAACGTTGATAAATGGCTTCATTCACCCATTTCAAGGTCGCAATCGCATCATAGTTTTCGCGCCCCCCATCGGGGTTCGGTAGCCATTGATCGTGAGAACGCGAGTAATCGAGATAAAGCATCGATGCCACCGCATCGACGCGCAACCCATCAATATGGAAATAATCTAGCCAATACAACGCGTTGCTGACCAGGAAACGACGGACATGTTCTTTACCCATGTCATAGATATGGCATTGCCAATCGTTATGCCACCCACGGCGCGGATCGGGGTCATGATAAAGCGGCGTGCCGTCGAAATAGGCTAAGCCATGATCGTCACTCGGAAAATGCCCAGGCACCCAGTCCAAGATCACGCCAATCCCTGCTTGGTGGCACTGATCAACAAAATACTTAAAGTCATCCGGCGAGCCATAACGACTCGTCGGTGCAAACAAGCCAACCGGCTGATAGCCCCACGAGCCATAAAATGGATGCTCACTGACCGGCATCAACTCGACATGGGTATACCCCATTTCGACCAAATAAGGCACCAATCGCGCTGCCAACTCACGATAGCCCAGCGGGTTTCCCGTCTCGTCATGCTGCCAAGAGCCGATGTGTAACTCATAGAAAGATAAGGCTTGTTGATGCTTAGCAGTGACAGGCCGCGTCTGCCAAGCTTCATCTTGCCATTGGTAAGCGTGATGGTCGTAGGTTAACGACGCAAACGAAGGGTATTGCTCTGCATAAGCACCGAACGGATCCGCCTTGTGAGGCAGTGAATGCCCATCGGGCCCGGTAAGCGCGTACTTGTAGCGACAATCCGCACCCAAGCTAGGCACAAAGCCGACCCAGTAGCCGTCATCGAGTCGCGTCAGTGGATCAACCTCTGACTGCCAATGGTTCCAATCACCAATGACACTGACAGAGCGCGCGTTTGGGGCATAAACCAGAAAACGGACGCCTTTGATGGGCGTACCGTTAACCGGAAGTGTCATTAGCTTGGCCCCCATCTGATGATAGGCCTGATGAGGGTCGGATAGATGCGCAGCATTAAGCGCATAGTCGTCCGCAGCGATGGCGCCATGCGGCTTAGGATTGATGGTGTCTGGCACGGTTGTCTCCTTATCAAAAAACGCCCTACCCCTGAGGTGTTGGCTGTCACCGAGGATAGAGCGTTAAAACGTGGCATCGTGGTTATAGATCGTGAATCATGCGACCGACTGACGGCTGGCGTGCTGTCGAACGCGGGTTAAATCACGCGCCAGTTGGTTCACTTCCTCTTTGCTAAATAAGGCATCAAGGTTCACCGAAAGCTTACGACGCCAGTTAGGATATTCATCGACCGTCCCCGGAATATTGACTGGCTTGTCCATTTCTAACCAATCTTCCAGTTGCACACTCAACAACGCAGACTGTCCTGCCGCTACATGCAGCTGCAACGCTCGGCTCAGATAACCGTCCATTGGCACATAACGCGCGTCATCACCGACCCCTTCGGGCAACATGCCATGCCAACGCACACTGTCGAGAATGCCTTGTTTGGCTTTTAAACGGCCATCAAACAAGGCTTGCAACTGTGACTCGTCCGGATACAGCCCCAACTCTTGTCCCATTTTCAAATCGTCGCAATGCCAAAAACCTCGGATGGTTGGCATATCATGGGTACACAAGGTAGCCATTGCTTGCTCCGCATAATGGGCAGGGGAAATAAAGCCACCATCGTCTTTCGAGGTTTCAAAGAAAAAGACCTTGTAAGAATGCACCCCCGCATCACGCAGTAAATCGACAATTTCATCGGGAACCGTCCCAAGATCTTCACCAATTACACTGCACTGATGACGGTGCGACTCGAGTGCCAAAATCGCAAGCATGTCTTTAACGGGATAATAAAGGTACGCGCCTTCAGTGGCATTTTTCCCTTTCGGAATCCACCACAAACGAAGCAAACCCAACACATGATCGATGCGCAGTGCGCCGCAGTGTTGCATGTTTGCGCGTAGCAGCTCGATAAATGCTTCATAGCCGGTTTCTTTCAACGCATGTGGGTCAAACGGCGGCAGTCCCCAGTTTTGACCTAATGGCCCCAGCACATCCGGTGGCGCACCGATACTCGCATCCAGCACCAATGGCGAATGATCGGACCACGTTTCGCTGCCCGCATCAGACACCCCAACCGCCAAATCGCGATACAAACCCATCGCCATGCCTTTTTCTTCAGCCAGACGCTGTGCTTCTTCAATCTGCCCTTGTGCAATCCATTGTAAATACATATACAAGTGGACACTGTCTTGGTGTTGCTCAACAAAAGCCTGGGTCGCCGCACTTTCGTAGCGTCGATATTTTTCCGGGAAGACTGGCCAGCCCCAAATGCTGTCATCATCCGCGCGCAAATACTGATGCAATGCATCAAAGGTCGCTTGTTGCTTCAAGCTATCGCCGCCTTGCTCAACAAAGTCGAGAAAGGCACGGCCGCGGGCTGTGTCTTGGGTCAGGTGTCGCTGTTTAAACTCCTCGAAAAGCAAGGGTAAAACGGCCATCTTCAGTGCCGCTACTCCGCTGTAATCGACCCAATGCGTTTCGCGCACGGCCTGCAAACGACGCTGAAAGTCAGCACTGCCCACCAACTGCTGAGCCTTGGCACTTAATGCAAACTCCGACACGGCACTGACATCGATATAGAGTAAGTTCAACCAACGACGTGACGACGGGCTATAGGGGCTGGCTGCTTCTGGATTGGCAGGAAACAGCGCATGAATGGGGTTAAGTCCCACAAAATCTGCGCCACGCGATGCCAGATCACTGACCAACTGCTTGAGATCGCCAAAATCACCAATCCCCCAGTTATGCGGGGTACGCAGCGTATAAAGTTGAATACTCGGCCCCCACATTTTTTTGTGTTGGTCGAGTTCAGGCTGCATGTAGCAACGCGCGGGTGCCACAATTAACGTCATTTCATAGGGGGTTTTGCGGCGTTTTCTCATTACCGATAAACGGTGGTATCCCCAAGGCAAGGTGCAGGGCAAATTAAAGACTAGAGGCCCACCTTCACGACGTTCATCACGCACAATTTGGGATTGTAGATAGCCTTCAAAGCACTCACCTTGCTCGGTATCGATGCGCCAGCTAAAGTCACTCTCTCTGGCACTAGTGCCTAAGTGCAACGCAACCTCAAGGGGTTCATCGTCGCGAATGACTTGAACTGGCGACAAGACGCCTTCTTTGTGTTTTTTCTCTGCTGAGGCCAGTAGCGTTTCATCGTTACGGGTGTCATAGCCAAGTGACGTCAACAAATCGTATAAGGTGCTGTCAGGCACAGAGGCTTCAGTGCCCCAGGCACTGATGTAGCGGTCGGCTAAATTTGCCATTTGTGCGACTGTTTTAAGTGCAGGTTGTTTCATCGCATTCTCCGAGGGGTCCGCCCCCTTCTTTTATCGGCCATTGCAGTTATTGTTATTGTGGGTGGCACCCTATGCCGTGCCACCCATTTAGCATGTCAGCTTGGTATCAAAGGCTTAGCGTTTTACCGCTTTCAGTTGCCAAATGTTAGCCACATAGTCTCTAATTGAGCGGTCAGAGCTAAATTTGCCCACCAGCGCGGTGTTCAAAATTGCTTTATGTGCCCACAGCGTTGAGTCACGATAATCGCTATCAATTTGATTATGGGCACGCACATAGTCGGCAAAATCCGCCAAACACAAGTACGGGTCGCCACTGGCCATCACACTATCGAATACCGGACGGAGTAATCCTGGGTGTCCCGGCGTGAAGGTGTCATCCAACAGACTATCAAGCGACGCTTTTAGCAGCGGCTGCTGATGGTATTCGTGATCAGGGTGATAGCCTTTCTCACGCAATGCATTCACGCCTTCCACGTCGAGGCCGAAGATATAGATATTGTCATCACCCACTTCTTCGCGAATTTCCACGTTTGCGCCATCCATGGTGCCGATAGTCAATGCACCGTTAAGCGCCATCTTCATGTTGCCCGTGCCCGACGCTTCTTTGCCGGCCATCGAAATTTGTTCG
Source organism: Salinivibrio sp. PR932 (assembly GCF_001996125.1). Taxonomy (NCBI): domain Bacteria; kingdom Pseudomonadati; phylum Pseudomonadota; class Gammaproteobacteria; order Vibrionales; family Vibrionaceae; genus Salinivibrio; species Salinivibrio sp. PR932. The sequence goes on from NZ_MUFM01000017.1 coordinate 14,185, forward strand.
GACACATCGGCGGCAGGAATAATGATTTCAGCCATGCTGACTCGGTAGTCAGGGATAAAGACCACTTTAAGCTTGTCACCAACCCGTGGATCGTTATTGATCGTCTCCGCCACCTTATTAATCGCAAAAATGATCGATTTGGCGAGCGCATAGCCCGGCGCGGCTTTAGCAGCAAAGAACACCACACGAGGCGTCATGTCGAAATTCGGCTCGTGGATCAGGCGGTGATACAGCGAAATCACATGCAACAAGTTCAGATGTTGACGCTTGTACTCATGAAGACGTTTGATTTGGACATCAAAGATAGCGTCAGTGCTTAGCGTGATATCTAGATGGGTTTTTACCCAATCGGCAAGACGCTGCTTATTGCGCTTTTTCACTGCCATAAAGGCTTTTTGGAACGCTTTGTCATCAGCATACTGGGCAATTTGCTCCAGTTGCTCGAGATGAGCTGGCCATTGATCACCAATTTTTTCACTGATCAGCGCGGAAAGATCCGGGTTACAGAACTTCAACCAACGACGTGGCGTGATCCCGTTGGTCACGTTTTGGATACGGCCCGGATAAAGCGCATCAAATTCAGGGAAGAGATCGCGTTTTACCAACTCAGAGTGCAACGCCGCCACGCCATTAACTGCGTACGAGCCAATCACACAGAGGTTGGCCATGCGCACCATGCGCTCGCCCTGATCGTCAATCACAGACAGCACTTGCTGTTTGCGGACATCGCCCGGCCATTTCGCAGCAACGTCTTGCAAGAAGCGGTGGTTGATTTCAAAAATGATTTCCATATGACGCGGCAGCAAGTGCGCCATTAACGACTCGCTCCATGTCTCCAGCGCTTCTGGAAGTAAGGTATGGTTGGTGTAAGCAAACGTCTGGCTGGAGATAGACCAAGCATCATCCCAGCTCAAGTGGTGCTCATCCAACAACACACGCATCAGCTCAGGAATGGCGATAGTCGGGTGAGTATCATTCAACTGAATGGTTTCATAATCTGGAAGGGCAGCCAGTGGGTGGCCAGCATCTAAATGGCGACGAAGAATATCCCCAACAGAGGCCGCACTGTGGAAGTATTGCTGCATCAAACGCAACGTTTTACCCGCATCATGATTATCGTTCGGGTAAAGCACTTTGGTCAGGTTGCCTGCATCAATTGCGGCTTGTTGCGCACGGGTATAGTCACCATCATTAAAGGCATCGAGCGCAAATGGCGTCAGTGCTCGACCTTCCCATAAGCGAAGTGGATAAACCGTATTGCTTTGATAGCCCACGATAGGCAGATCCCAAGGCATCGCTTGAATATGAAGGCTAGGAACCCATTCACGGCGCGTGTGGCCGTTTTCTTCAATCACCGCCACATGGCCATAAAAGCCAACCGTTTGGGCAAGGTCAGGACGAACCACTTCCCACGGGTAGCCTTCCGGCTCACGCCACGCATCCGGTGCTTCTTGTTGGGCGCCATCTTTAAATGATTGACGGAACAGGCCATACTCATAGTGCAAGCCATAGCCGACCGCTGGATACTGTTGGGCTGCCAGCGAGTCCATAAAACACGCGGCCAAGCGGCCCAAACCACCATTACCCAGCGAAGGATCGCGCTCTTGCTCAAGCAAATCGGTCAGGCCAAATCCAAACTCGCTGACCACAGCCGCAATTTCATCGTAAAGCCCCATGCTGATCAGGTTGTTGCCGGTTAAACGGCCAATCAAAAACTCCAAGGATAAGTAGTTCACACTCTTCGCTTGTTTGATGGCTAAATCGTTTTCTGTTGCAACCAAGTCACTGGTGGTGTGTTCGGCCAGCGCGCGGCCTAAGGCGAGATACCAATCGCGCATCTCTGCGGTTTCAGGGGTGCGACCAAGCTGCGTCAAATGCTGGGTCATACTGGCTTTAAAAGCGCTTTTATCAAATGCGTGTTGCTGTTTAGGCGTCATGTCATCGCTCTCGTAATGGAAGAAAATCTCGATGACAGTCATCCTGCCCAAGCCTGTCGATGCAAACATCCTCCCGAGACAGGAGGAGGAAAGGAGGAGTTGTCAGGGCGTAGAGAGCCACATCACAAGCTGTGAGTGAGCTTGCTCTCATCAATGGAGGAATTTCGTGATATTGAGGTGATAAAAATCACAATTTGAGGGAACACTGACCAAAATACGGCTGTGAAAAAAGAACAATCCCTTTTGTTAATTTTGTGCGCTAACGCAAATTGTGGGGTCATTCATCGTCTCTGGCGTGTAACAGCTTCCATATACTGTATCCGAACCAATAAAATTAGTGACTTTAATCACAATTGAAAGGCGTAGCTGCACCAAAATAGAGCAACTGCACAATTATCAGCGCTGGATCATAGTTTGTGACAGACCAGTTACATACACTTGCGTACAAGGATAAACGCGGCAAAGCCGCACTCGCTGTAAAGGACCTTCTCGCTATGTGGATCCCGTCAAAACTTACCCGTCCCGGCCGTCTCTACAATGCCATCTTGCGCCCGCGCGTATTGGATATCCTCCAACAAGCGCCGCATTACAAATTGGTATTGTTCCGCTCGCCGGCAGGTTACGGTAAAACCACCATGGCCGCGCAATGGCTCTCCGATCAAACCCATGTCGGCTGGTTCAGCATTGATGACAGCGACAACGACAGCTTCCGCTTTATCAACTACTTGTTGCAAGCATTAAATAAAGCGACCCATGATGGGTGCCCCAATACCGTTAAACTGGCAGAAAAGCGTCAATTTTCATCCCTGCGTGCGCTGCTCTCCGATGTTTTCGCTGAGCTGGCTGGGTTACAGTCCACCTGTTATCTGGTATTGGATGACTACCAATTGATCGACAATGAAGACATCCATGAAGCAATGCGCTTTTTTATTAAGCACATGCCCGATAGCCTGACTTTGGTGGTGACCTCGCGCGCGAATCCGCCGCTAGGGACAGCAAATTTGCGGGTTCGCGACCTAATGATCGAGATCGGCAATGAACTGCTTGCGTTCGATAATGAAGAGACCACTCGCTTTTTTAATCAACGTGTCGCCGATGGTGTCGACGAAACCACCGCGAGCACCCTCTGTGCCTACGTCGAAGGCTGGCCATCTGCCCTACAGTTAATTGCGATTCAGGCTCAGCATCAAAAACGGACTCTGATGCAAAGCGCTGCCTCATGCGCCAGTTTTAACCATGCCCACCTGTGGGATTATTTAGTCGAAGAAGTGTTTGATCTGCTGGACAGTGAAACCCGTCAGTTTTTAATGCAAGTTTCCGTACTGGAAATGTTTAATGACGAGCTGGTCTTTGCGCTTACCGAGCGCGAAGACGCGCTCGGCATGCTCGAATCGCTCAACCGCTACGGCTTATTCATCTATCCGTTGGAAGGAGACAATAACTGGTTCCGCTTCCACCATTTATTCGCAGAGTTTCTCGCCCATGAGCGTCAAGCACGGATCCCTCAACAGCAGCAACACTTAAACCAGCAGGCAGCACTGGCTTGGCTAAAGCTGAATACACCTCATCAAGCATTGCGCCACGCCCGCTACGCCGAAGACGATACCTTGATGGCCGATATCCTCAATCAGCACGGTTGGCGTATGTTTAATCGTGGTGAGCTCTCGACCCTCGAAGCGGCTATCGGCCAAATCAGCAATCAGTTGCTGTTCACTTACCCCAACTTAGGTCTGCTACGCGCGTGGTTAGCGCAGAGTCAACACAGATATCATGAAGTCGGCGAACTTCTCGCAGAAGCAGAGCAAGCCTACCAAGAACGTAATATCACGCTTGATATTGATTATCAGGGAAATGCCAACGCGTTACTGGCCCAAGTTGCCATCAATCGCAACGATCCTGACCAAGCAATGGCGCTGGCCGAGCTGGCACTTAGCCAACTCGATAGCGCGAACTATCGCGGTCGCATTGTCGCCACATCCGTTGTGGGGGAAGTAAATCATGTGGTTGGGCAACTTGATCGCGCCCTGTCAATGATGCAGCAAACCGAGAAGCTCGCGCGCCAGCATCAAGTGTATCACCAAGCGTTATGGGCGATTTTACAACAAAGCGAAATTTTGCTCGCGCAAGGCTACGTGCAAGCCGCATTCGAATTGTTGGATAGCGCTGATAAATTGATTGAAGATCAGCAGCTTCATCAAGTTCCCTTACATGAATTTGCGCTGCGCTTGCGGGCACAAATTCTGTGGTGCTGGCACCGATTGGATGAAGCCGAAGTGTGTGCACATAAAGGACTTCGCGTGCTGGAAACGCAGCCGCCGAGCAAACACTTGCACAGTTATTCCATGCTGGCTCGCGTCGCGATTAGCCGTGGTGAGCTCGATAAAGCGTCAAAGTACATCGACCATATTGAACATCTTCTTCGTGAATCGGTTTACCACGTGGACTGGACTGCCAATGCCTCGCTGTCACTGCTCTTATACTGGCAAGCCAAACATGAGCTCACCAATATCGATGAATGGCTCCATCAAGCCGTGCGTCCCGACACTGCCTGCAACCATTTTTGCCAACTGCAATGGCGAAATATTGCCCGTGCGTACTTACAACTGGGACATCATGACAAAGCCCGCGAGGCGTTGGCCTTCTTACGTAAAGAAGCCGATCGCGCATGCCTAGTCACGGATAAAAACCGCAACCTGATTGTGGAAGCCGTACTCGCCAGCCGCGAGCAGGAAGAAGAATATGCGAAAACCTTACTGCAAGAGGCGCTCACGCTAACCAACCAGACCGGCATGGTGGGTAACTTCTTAATCGAAGGCGAGGCTATTGCGCCCTTACTGCACCAATTGCTTCAACAGCAAGCACTCGGTGCATTAGAGCGTCATCGCGCTCAGCAACTGCTGAAAGAAATTGCCAGTCATCAGCGCAGCCGCGCAGTTCACTTTGATGAGGATTTCGTCGAAAAATTAGTGAAACACCCCAACGTCCCCGAGTTGGTACGCACCAGCTCGCTCACGCAACGCGAGTGGCAAGTCCTTGGGCTCATTTATTCGGGCTTGAGCAATGAACAAATTGCTCAAGAGCTCGATGTCGCTGGCACCACCATCAAAACCCATATCCGTAACCTTTACCAAAAGCTGAATATTGCAAACCGCAAAGAAGCGATTGTCACCGCAGAAAATCTACTGCAACTGATGGGAAGTTAACGGGTGAAGCCTACGCCTTTGGCTGTTTGCTAAGGGCGTAGACGCTGATTATTCTCCGCCTACCTTTCGTGATACGTTATTGAATTATTGAAATATTTTCTTATTCATCAGTTGATTTATAACGCGATCACAGTTGGTACAGTTCACCTTTCAGTAAGCTTGGCCTCCCTACAAAACGTAAAGGTCAAGCTGATGAATCATCCGTTAAACAAACATCCTCTTGCACTGCCTTTTACGATTGCCTCGGCGATTGTATTAACAGGCTGTCCGTTAAATGACGATAATCCTAAGGTCGATACAAACCCAACCGCCAGTGTTCGTGATGCGGGCACTAGCGATGCTAGTGTGCTATTTGCTGACGCCGATACCCTGCTCACTCATCAAACCAACGCCACCTCACTCACCTTGTATTACTCCGCGGATGGCACGATGCGCTATAACCCGGACACACAACAGGTGGAAAACGCCACCGCGAGTGTCGAATCTACCCTTGCGACTAGCGATCATTGGCAGACATCGTTTCCCCATTTGCAAGGTAACGTCAAAGGGTTCGATTTTGACTTTGTTGACGCTGATATTGCGCTGAAGCAATGGCTTAAAGGGCAGCTTCTCGCTATCGCCAAAGACGGTGATACCGTATTAACCGCAACCGATGTGCAACCGGCCCGCGCGCTTGATGCCTTGTACGCAGAACACGCCGAAAAACTTAACTTTGGTGCCATCCCTGACGCTGGACACACTGAATTTCGTCTTTGGGCCCCTACCGCACAGCAAGTTTCGCTGGTGCCCTATCAATCGGCGACCGAACAAAACGCGCCCAAACAGCGCCTAACGCCCATTAAAATGGACTTCGACGCCGAGTCAGGAAGCTGGCATGTTGCCACCACGGCGCTGAATCATGGCGACTATTACCGTTATCAACTGTCGGTCTATCACCCAGCCACACACCGTGTCGAACGTCTCGAAGTTACGGACCCTTACTCACATAGCTTGTCGACCAACTCCAGCTATTCACAGGTGGTCGATCTGAATGCACCCGCGCTTAAACCCAGTGGCTGGGATACGCTGAGTGCGCCTCACTCGCAGCAAAATCCCGCCAACAGCGTGATTTATGAGGCGCACGTGCGTGATTTTTCCGCGCTCGATCAATCCACTCCCCAAAATCTGCGCGGTAAGTACCTTGCTTTTACCCAAAACACCACTGAGCCGGTCAAACACTTAACCGCGCTCGCGCAATCTGGGGTTACTCACTTGCACCTGCTCCCCGTGTTTGATATTGCCTCCATCAACGAAGACGCCGCGCAGCGTATCGATGTCACCGACCACTTCTCCACGCTATGTGACAAAGTCCCCTCACTGAAAGAGACCCCAAGGCTGGCCAGTGAGTGCGACAACAATCAAACCATCCAAGCGGCCTTAACGGATTTAGCCACCCAAGACAGCGCTGACACCCCCTATGTGCAAACGGTAATGGCGGCGATGCGTCAGTACGACAGCTTTAACTGGGGTTACGATCCTTTCCATTACACTGTGCCTGAAGGCAGTTATGCCACCGAACCTGAAGGCACCGCGCGAATCCTCGAGTTTCGTAAAATGATCATGGCCATCAAACAAGATATCGGCATGAATGTAGTGATGGACGTGGTCTACAACCACACCCACCAAGCAGGCTTAGGGCCCTATTCTGTGCTGGATAAAGTCGTGCCTTGGTATTATCAGCGCCTTAACCCCGTCACTGGGGACGTTGAGCAATCCACTTGCTGCTCAAACACCGCGCCTGAGCATCGCATGTTTGCCAAGCTGATCGATGACTCGATTGCCACTTGGGTGAAAGACTACAAAATCGATGCCTTCCGTTGGGATTTGATGGGGCATCATCCGCTAGCCCAGATCGAGCACACACTTGCCGTTGCCCGCGCCATCAACCCAGATGTGTATTTCTATGGTGAAGGTTGGAACTTCGGTGAAGTCGCCAACGATCGCCAGTTTGTCCAAGCCACCCAAGCAAACCTTGCAGGCAGCGGTATTGGCTCATTCTCTGACCGACTTCGAGATGCGGTTCGCGGCGGCGGTCCGTTCGATGGCGGCGAGTACCTGCGCAAAAACCAAGGCTTTGGTAATGGTCAATGGGTCGCCCCCAATGATTTGCAACAGCAAAACAGCGAGGAAAGAGCCGGTGCCCTGCATAATGCCGACCTAGTTCGTTTGGGTATGGCGGGTAACTTAAAAGATTTTCAGTTACAAATTGCCAATGGTGATGTCGTGCGCGGTGACGAGGTCGATTACAACGGTCAACCGGCTGGCTACGCGCAAGATGCTTGGGAGGTTCAAAACTATGTCTCCAAGCACGACAACCAAACCTTGTGGGATAACAATCAATACAAATTCCCTTACGCCATGCCGCTCGCGACACGCGTCCGCGCCCAAGCCGTGTCACTCTCCACTGCACTGCTGGGACAAGGGGTGCCTTTTGTTCACATGGGCAGCGAACTGCTTCGTTCAAAATCCATGCAGCGTGACTCGTATGACTCGGGCGATTGGTATAACCGCGTCGATTTTACCCAACAAACTACGCAGTGGGACCAAGGGCTGCCGCGTGAAGATAAAGACGGCTACAACTGGCCGATGATTGAAACCGTGATTGCCAACCACAACAGCGAGGCCAAACCAACACCACAGGCAATCAGCAACATGGACAGCTACTTTAATGAGCTGGTGGCGCTGCGTGCGTCGTCAGGGCTGTTCCACTTAGGCCAAGGCAGCGTGATTAATCAACGTGTCAGTTTTCACAACACCGGCGCCTCACAAATCCCAGGGCTAATTGTGATGCTTCTTGATAACAGTGGCAGTCTGCACGACAGCTCGATTGATGCAACGCGTGACGGGATTATCGTCGCGATCAATGCCTCGGGCACGGCGGTCAATGACTTTGCCAACATCGACGCCACCGGCTATCAGCTTCACAGCTTACAAACCAATGCGGGCAACAGCTCGATCGCTTATAACCAACAGGCGGCTCACGTAACCAACGGCAAACTCACTGTACCCGCGTGGTCCGTCGCCGTATTCGAGAAACCTCATCAACCTTAACCATCATTTGGGGGAGTGCTGCTCCCCCTTTTATAATTCCCCCTACCCCACAGGGTGAATGTCGGTATAATGCGCGTCTCAGCTTTTATCGATGAATAGCATTATGATCAAGAACCTGGTCTCAACTTACCTCAAAGGCATGGCGATGGGCGCTGCGGATGTGGTTCCTGGTGTCTCTGGCGGTACGATCGCATTTATTACCGGTATCTACACGCAGTTGCTTGAGAGTATTCGGCGTATCACGCCGCGCCTTTTTACACTATGGCGCAAGGAAGGTTTCAAGGCGGTCTGGCAACATGTTAACGGTACCTTTCTTTGTGTACTCTTGGCCGGCATTCTGACCAGCATTGCCAGTTTGGCAAAAGGGATCAGTTGGATGCTCACTCATCATCCCATTCCGCTTTGGTCGTTTTTCTTTGGCCTTATCATTGCCTCGGCCTTTCACATGGCCAAGCAATTACCAACGCCTAAGTTCACCGTTAAAACCCTTATCGCCGGTGCGCTAGGGATTGGGTTTGCTTATTGGATTACCGTCGCCAGCCCACTTCATTTGACCGCAAGCCCGGCGACGGTGTTTCTCTCCGGCGCGATTGCCATATGCGCTATGATCCTGCCCGGTATCTCCGGCAGCTTTATTTTGCTTTTACTTGGCATGTACAGCCCTATTTTGAGTGCGGTTCATCAAGCGCAATTTGGCTTATTGGGATTATTCGCTGTTGGCGCGGTAACCGGCTTACTGACGTTTTCGCACCTATTGTCATGGCTGCTACGCCGCTATTATGCGCTGACCCTCGCGTTTCTGACCGGCCTGATGCTAGGCACCTTGGGTAAGATTTGGCCTTGGAAACATACCCTCACGTGGCGCACGAATTCATCCGGTGAACAAGTGCCTCTGGTGCAAGATAACCTCTTGCCCGGCGCCTACGAGGCCGTGGTGGGACATCCGGCACAAGTTGGCCTTGCGGTGATTGCCATGATAGCGGGCTTTGTGTTGGTATTGCTGTTGGAGCGCTTTGCCCCCAGTCAGGACTAAATCATGGACTCTTCTCTCACCGACTCACGTAGCGGTCATCGCCTGCTGACGATTGCAGGCATCGTCGCAGTATTTGCGCTCGCATTCAGCGCACCAACATGGCTAAACACCCTTGCCGATTGGATTGAGGGAGGCTCCACGGCCTCTCTTAACTATTGCTCATTAAACCAACAAACCTGCCATTATCAAGGCTATCAAGCCAGTTTATCGGACCCGACCGTCCACCCCATGCACGCTAACACGCTGACCTTCACAACATCACAACCTCTCAATAGCAAAACCCTGTTAGTTAAGCTAAAAGGTGTTGAGATGAACATGGGAGAATATCGCTTAGTGCTGAATCAAGTCGACGAAACGCACTATCGCGGCGATTTGATGCTTCCGGTATGTACTGAGCAGACCATGACGTGGGCAGGAACCATTACGGTGCCAGATCAGGGTCAAACACAATTTCCGATCAAAGTGACCATGGAGCGACCATGAGCAAGAAAGCATGGCTAGTGGCATTATTTGCGGTTTGTTTAGGGTTAGGCGCACGCGCATACTATGACAGTTATCAAGTGAAGCAACAGCAAGCACAGGCTGGCGCCTTACAATCAGATGGGCAACCCTTCAACCTTTTCAATGAAGCCGATCCTCGGCCCCGCATTGTTTATTTTGGCTATACACACTGCCCAGATGTGTGCCCTACCTCGCTGGCGGTGTTATCAGCGGCACTCAAGTCACTGCCGCAATCGACACAAGATGCGGTGTCACCTGTCTTTATTACGCTGGATCCAAAACGGGATACCAGTGAAAAAGCGGCCGAATATGCCCATTTCTTTCATCCGGCCATCACAGGTGTGAGTGGCAGTAACGAACAAATTGATCAACTGGCGAAGCGATACGGCGTTTTGTATCAAATTACCGAGCTTGAAGACTCCGCCATGGATTATGCCGTTGACCATAGCTCATACTTTTATTTTCTTTCTCCCAACGGTGAGCTTTTAGCAAAGGTGCCCCACACCTTGAACCCTCAAATGATCACCGCCGCTATTTCTCGAGTGACTGACACCAATAAGGAACCATAATGTCGTTTTTTCGCCTTTTTATCTCAGCCATTGCACTTTTCACTGCATCTTTCAGCCATGCTCATGGTGAATTTTTTATCCATGATGCCTACGCGCGCGCCAGTGCACCGGGCGCTCCTAACAGTGCCGCCTTTATGGTGTTAGACAATCAAAGTGATGTGCTTAAACGTGTTGTTAGTGCCCAAACTCCTGCGGCAAAACGCGTGGAGCTACACGAACACGCCATGGCAGATGGCATGATGAAAATGCGTCAAATCCCACAAATTCTGGTGCCCAGCGGCGAACAAGTTGTCCTTCAGCCGGGCGGCCTGCATGTTATGTTGTTCGACTTGGTGAAGCCTCTGAAAGTGGGCGAACAGATTTCCCTCACCCTAACCACTGCTGATGGCCATTCACTGACCAAGCAAATTCCAGTGAAATCTGTCATGGGAGGCATGCAGCACCACAACGATGAAGGAAATCATCACCACCAATAGCGTTTAACACGTCTTAATGGACGAGTCACACAGCGCGTTAAATGTTAAGTGTGTCAAGGTATGGCCGCCAAGTTGAGGATTCAGCAGCAAAATCTCCTATCACCGTCTATGGTAAAAGTTAGTCGCGCTTGCGCGTGACCCTTTTGACGTGATTGCTATCTCCAACAACAATAGCGAGGTTCTCTATGAAAATCCGTCCAATGGCGCTAGCAGCAATAGCTTCAACTGTATTGCTCGTCGGCTGTACCAGCAACACGGCACTACAACAAAGTGTTGATGATTTATCCGCGAAAGTCGATGCGCTGTCTAACGACGTTTCCATGATGAAAAATGACTCTCAAATGGCGCACGACGAAGCAAAACGCGCTAACGAACGCATTGATAACATGGCACAGTCTTATACCAAATAAGGCAATTCTGAAAAGATAAAAACGGCGCCTTCGCGCCGTTTTTTGTTTATCTGTAGCTATCTTATCCCGATATTAAGGCGTATCCGCTCTCACCAAATCCGACCCTTTTATCTGACCTTGATCATTTAGCGTGTGCCACGTCTTTAACTGCAACGGGCTCAGCTCCGCCACTTCAATCGGCACCCCTTGTTGCACGGCCAGTGCGGCACGATAGCGGCGCGTGGAAATACCCATTCGCTCAAGCTTGGCAATGATCGCCGGATCGGGGGGTAGGAGAATACGTTGCTGCGTTTCTTGCTCCGTGCGCGACAATGGCCGATGGGCTTCCACCATAATTCGTCCATCTGGTTCAATACTGACCTTGGTTGCCGTATCAATGATCCGCACGGGCGTGTTGACATCCACCGCCTCAAAAAGCCAAGCCACATCATCTGGCCGTAACCGGATGCAACCGGCACTCACGCGTAAACCAATACCAAATGACTTATTCGTACCATGAATTAAATACTCACCATTCCCATAACCAAGCCGCAGTGCATGGCGCCCTAACGGATTATCGGGACCAGCAGGGACCACGTCTGGCAACACAATATTGCGTGTCCGCTTATATTCTTCTCGAATACTTTGCGGCGGCGTCCACGTCGGATTTTGACGCTTCTGGCTGACGTAGGTTTGCATCACGGGCGTTTCACGGCCAATTCGGCCGATGCCAATCGGAAAAATATGAACCCGCCGCTCTTGCTCCGTCGCGTCATTCTCTCCTTGCGGCTTGGGCGGATAATAATAGAGCCTAAGCTCCGCTAAGTTGATCACAATCCCTTCGTAGGGCGTGTCAGGCAACAGATGCTGCTGGGGGAGCTTGATCAGCGTACCGGGCTCAGGCAAATACGGATCTACGCCGGGGTTTAGCGTCAATAATGCTAAAAAGCCGATATCATACTGTTTTGCAATGGCCTCAAGATGCTCGCCTTCTTGCACCTCATGCATAGCGGCATAGCCGACGAGCCGACTGCCATCCAACGGTAACGGATAGCTCACCGCCCATGCTGGGGAAACGCTCAGCCCCCACCCGATGGCAAGCACCCAAAGCGCATGATAAAACCGCTTAAAAATACATCCTTGCGCCGGCTGCGCCTTCAAATTCAATATCGCCTTTCTCCTCCCAGTACCATGTGGTACCGGCTTCCGCAAACAACTCTACATCACCGGTGCCTACAGGAAGTGTCACCCCTAGCCCAGCTCTCGGTCCCCATTGATGGGTAGAATCGTCCACCCACTGACCACCAGCATAGATATACATAGGCTCATATTCCATCCGGCCTAGCCATTCCCCTAAATTCCACGTCCCATCGATCGCAATACCAAACTTATCGATCCCAGCTTGAATTTTAAATTGGTCTTGCTTGATGGTCACGCCGGACATCGGCGACCCCAGAAAAACACCGGCCGCCAATCCATCAGCTGCCCGAGCGGGAAAAGAAATCGAAGCGGCAAGTAAACATGCCGAACCACATAGCCAAGCTACTGTTTTCATTATCATCCATCGAGTTCATGTCACAGGGATATCAAGCACTGCAATTACCGTTCCAACTTATAAACCTCAATGTGCCCGAAACCGATCATACTTCGACCAACATTGGTGTACGCATCATGGCTTTTGCCTTTCATCGGGTAAACACAGAGGCAAATCTCTGCCGCCACTATCAAGCCGATGCCTGCATTGCCGATATCTCTTTTAGTGGCAGAACTAGACATACTTCGCCCAATCACACCGACTTGTGATGAGAAAGTGCGCACAGAGTGGCGTTTCTCTCTGATTTATTGGGCGATTTTGGTGATATAATGCATACTTTATGACGTGCGATAAATCAGTCGTGTTTTGGTAGGAGTGGCTCGTTTTTGTTAGATGATCTCGTCTCGCTCGCGCTTCGACAATTTCAACAAGATTGCGTCAAGCTTTGCGAACATCATTACCCCACAGTGCATAACCGCGGGATGCGTGACCCACACATGGGTAAAGCACTGGCACGTCGTTTAATGCGCGTGTTGGAAGCGCACGACCGCCCCGCTCAGTTTCACTTGCTTGACGACAGTCGCCCCCACAGCCAAACCGTTTATCAACTGCAACTGGATGGCGCCGCGGTTTACATTCTTGCCCACCGTCTGCTCAGTGGTAATTTGGCTTGCCGTGATGCACTGGTGCGCGATGTCGCATGGTTGCTCAACCACGGTATTACCAATCCGGCAGAGCCCGGGCGAGTGATCATTGTCAGCGACCACTGGATGGATAGAACCAATGCCAGCAAAGCGATTCCTTCTTGGTGGCTAGGCCATCAACCGATTCATGCCGACTCTTACCGCGCGCAAGGGATTAAACTGACCAGTGCGACCACCAGCCTCGCCGAGACCATCGAACCATTGGGGCTGACCGACGGACGCTATCGCATTTTCCACCCTTTGTTTCGTAAAAAAGATGGCCTGCCGTTGCATAAGTACCTACTACTCACCGCCACCTTTCCGCTCGGTGTCGAAGAATAACTCTTACTCGCTTGGCTTATACCACACCGATTGGAAATCGAACCAACCGACTGCGTTCGATGCCACATCTTGCAAGTCCGGCGTGGCAACCACACCCGTCCAGATATGAAATAACGGCACCACCTGCTGGGCAACCAGCTCACGCGCCAAGGCTTCAGCGCAATCTGGCTTAGCCTGCTCACGCCAACGGGTGGTGTAATGGGTAACTTTATTTAGCAACTCGTCGGTGAACGCATGCAAGAAAAGATCGTGATTGCCCAACCAATTAAATAATCCTTCTTCCCCGCGGATCCCAAAACTGATCGCCCCTAACCAGATGTCGATTTTTCGGCTGTATTTCCCGCCAAAATACGCATCTGGCGACAGCGCCATGGTTTCCACTTGAATGCCTTCTTCAGCTAAATGCGCTTCGATGGCGGTTGCGATCAGCGGATAAAGAGGATGGTCCGCCAAATAGGCCACACTCAATCGCGTCGGGCCCGGTAGCTCTGGCATCGATACTGGCTGGGTGTGATGGATCCAACCGGGCATCAAACCATAAGCATTAAACAAGCGGTATTCACCCATCCCGTTCGCAGCTAAACGCGGCAGCAATTGCAAGGAAGACAACTTGGCATGCAAGTAAGCACGCCAGCGCGCACTTTTCGCCAACCCATCACGACAATTGAGCATCAAATACCCTGCCCCTTGGTCCATTTCAAGCTTTTGGCTTAACGCAGCTGGCGGCTTAACCGCATAGTCCGGCATACGATCCGTACTCGGAGTGAGATAACACATCGCCGCTTCATCAAATACCATCAACTGGATTTCATCCGTTAACGCGCGATAACCAAAGTAATCATCAAAGGCTTGGAGTACCAAGCGATGATCCTGACGCTCAGCCACACGATAGGGGCCTGTGCCAATTGGCTGATCTGCAAATCCTTTTTGCTGATCGCAATCGGCGGGTAAAATAACTGCTTCAGGCAAGGTTAACGCATGATCAAAACGCGGGTCGGGTGACGAAAGCGTTATATCAATGATCCGTGCGGCAGGTGATGTCACTTTAGCGATGTGGGCAAAAAACCGCCGAGACGATAGCGCGGACAAACTCGCCACCACATCATCTTCACGCATCATACGCCCATCATGAAACCGCACGCCGGGGCGCAGATAAAAGCGCCAATGGGTATGGCTAAGCGCTTCCCAATGGTGAGCTAAATCCGCACAGACTTGCTTATTACCCTCTTGGTATTTCACCAGCCCGTTAAAGATTTGCCCCACCAAGTGCTCTTCAGAACGGCGCAGAGGGGTACGTGGATCTAGGCTTTCAAGCTGACGATAATACGGCAAGCGCACAATTTGGCGACCATTTAAGGTGCTCGGCCCCAATTGCTTTTGGATCAACGCCGCAAGCTTGGTCGAATCATTATCTAAACAGGCGAGCGCTTGGTCCATTTTGCCCTGTGCTAACCAATGGGCCGCTTGCTCGTCACGTAGGGCCGACTCGGTGCGCAAAAAAGTCAGCCGTGACAATTTGCCTCGCCCAACGGATGGCGCCCACGTCAGCCAATGCTGCTCCTCCAATTTATTCAGGACCATCCGTGCATTACGCCGCGTACACACCAAAATATCGGCAATCGCCTGTAACGTAGTATCCGAATCTTCCCCGTTAAAGTGATGATAAAGACGGGTAAATTGTGCGCGTAGCCGCTGTCCAGACATAAAAGGGGAACCTAAAGGCAGTATCAGTCGTTATTGATACTTCCTATTTTACGCGACAACGGACAGTCCGTCTGCCCAGTTTGAACGCAATCAGATCGAGGCTGTGATCTCTGGCAGGCTTTATTTTTGCGTGCTGTAGCGCAGCGATTGTTATTTCTGCTCACTCCGCTATGATGCCTGTTGATTGTTGTTATCGCATGTGGTGTTTATGGACGCGTCTGAAATTATTTCCCATTTTGAAGTCAAGCAACGTTGGATGGCCTGCCATGTTAAACAAGCCCAATATCCAACCGCTGAGAGCTTGGCTGGTTTCGAGCGCTACCATGCCGAAGAGACGTTACCCACTCCTGCGACTCGGCCATCTGCCCCAGCCCACGCACCCTTGACACTTTATTGGGTCGATAACCATCCATTGATGCTGCAATACGCCAAGCTACAAGCAGCACAATGGCCGGACGATACCCGCCCCGACATGCTTGCTTACTTCGCGCAGCTTGCCCTGCATGATGGCGTAGAAATTGCCGAAGCCACGGTCTCTTTGTGCATTGGCACCAAACACGGCGAAACCTGCGCCGCCGCCATGCGAGTAGACACCCAAGAAAACGGCCAACCAATCAGCGGTATTTATGATCTGATTGCACCCAGCGACGACGCCCGCTCACAACTTCTACGCGCAATGATGGAGGCGACTGACGACAACCGCCAATGGGTGATTGCCGACTAACCCTGACGCTTAAGCGACTTGAAGGCGCTCGCTATTGAACGAACATTTTACAGGAAAGAGAGTGTTGTGTTTGGGAGAAGGAATCGGGATTTTTTGTGAGCACTTCTGAGTTAAGAAGTGCCATCTGTGAAGGTTCTGGACAGAAATGCGTTAGTGCAAATGAACTAACGCATTTATTTAGGGTAAGAAAAATTATCTTGAAGGCTTAATGCTAGTATCTATTTAATGGATAAGAATCAGGAATTTCCTCTTAGTGTTTCTTTCAACGGAACATCCATTGGCATCATTAAAGATCCGTCATCAGGCTTTTGCAGTTGATCTAGATGGATTGCAAATGATAGATACATAATAGAATTTCTAACTAGTTTTATGAGTGTGAATAGGCGAGATTCAAACTCAGTGTCAGTGATGAGTAGGGAGTAACTAGAACGTTTGTGTTTATCATGAAGCATCTCGTTAACACGTTCCAGCTTACTGTTTAGCTGATTTTTTTGTTGTTCCAGTTCAGATTTTAAAACGGTATCATCCGCTTTCTTAGCTTTGGCTATATCGATATAAAGCTCTTTTAGTTTAGATTTGAGGAGTACAGCTTCATCTTTAAGCTCTTCTTCTAGATGTTTGTGAAGCTCAATGTCACGCTTTGTGAGAGAATGACCAAACTCATCAACAATCTTGAGAGAACGATGCTCCATTGCGTTTCTAATCTCAGAAAATGCCTCAGCATCAGGATCTAACCATCTTGAAGCTGTATCGAGATTTCCACCTTTCTGGTTTGAATCTCGAATGTCTTTAAGAATATAGAATAGAGCGTGCACAAAGCAGTTTTGACTATCAACAAGCTTCTTATGTGGTTTCAGTTTGCCATTTTTCAATTCACCAAAGATATTATGGAAGTACACTCTTGCATCAACATTATTCAGGTCGAAAAATGAATTTAGGAAATAAGCAATTTTATCAAAAATTGAATATAATGTTCTGAAAGCACTTTTATAATGATGCGCTTTTAAATTGGTTATTGTATGAGCTAAGTCATCAACGTGTGGATACGTTTTATTGAAAAAATGCTCTTGATTACTAGGTATGTTTTGAGCTGAAAAAATCAAATAACGTGCATAGCAATAATCATTTTTTATTTCGTCAAAGCTACCGTGATAGACCAGATCTTCATGCATAGCCAATGATGTATTAATCGTTTGCGAGAAGCTAGGCATTGTGAATACGTCTTGATAAACAATTTCTTTTTTACTTACGTCATTTAAGTCATTAAGGAATAGGCGATTATCACCGCACCACGTTAAATAATCGTGTTGTTTACGTGTTTCAGTTTTATCTTTGAAAGTCTCATAACCATCAAAATCAGATAGCTTAAACTTCGATTCAAACCAAGCTTTAAAATCCAAGAACTTACCACCTTCTGCATAAACAATCTTTTGTTCATCATGTAGTAAATCAACATATTCTAACCCCAAGCAGATCAGTTGATACGCTTTGAAATAGTGATAATAAGCATGAGATTCATCATAGACGTGTCGAGCAATAAAAAGCTCGTTTTCAGCTTTATTTATAATTGCAACAGGGTTAGTGTTAAGTTCAATTGCAGTGTCCCAATGAGGAATACAGCATAGACTACGCCCTTGAGAACTAAGCCAGTTTGCTAGGTTTGTCTCGATACAGCTGCGTAAATTTATGTGATTAGCGTTTTGATACGTATTAGATTTTATGATGTATAGAGCTTTTCGGTAGTTAATTACAGCTTTGCTTAAATCTTCGGAGTGCCATTCAGTATTATAGTAGCTGTGAACTGTTGAATAGCAGTTAGCTAACGTGTAGAAATACCTTGCTTCAATAAAGTCATTATCAAAAACAAAGAAAGGCTTATCGATATCTGAAACAAAGCCGATAAGTTCATCTCGGTTATTTGAAAGAATCAACTCATCAGCTCTGTGTTCAAACAAATCGATAGCCGCATCATCAATTAGTACGTTTTCTTCCATAATTTCCCCAATACTGGATAGAGATCAACTTATAGATACTTGACCACATGTTACAGATATTAGATCAATTCGGTCAAATTAAGCAGATAGTAAATGTTAAGAGCAAAAAGCCTAACGAGTTTTGGGGCAAAAACAATTTAAGCAGCCTATAGCTTGCTCCTCGTTACCAGCGTGAGATAAGGGAAAAACAGCCAGGCTGGTGGCCTGACTGTTTGGGTTGAGACAGGTTAAATCCGCTTTAAAGGCTTAACGACGCTTTCTAGGCCTTCAACTTTTAATGCTAAGCACAATTGCATCAGCTCCCCGAGCTCGCCGTCGGGGAATTCTGCTTTGTTTTGAAACCACAGTAAGTATTCTTCAGGCAGATCAATCAATACACGGCCTGCGTATTTGCCAAACGGCATACGCATATTGGCCAATTTAATCAGTTGCTCTTTGTCCATGAAGCATTCCTTATCGACTACGCTGTGGCTTGTTGGGTGTTCTCACGCTGCTGAGCAATCATTTCGAGCAACATGGTTTCACGTACCAGCGATTGCCCGGCTTTGTCGCTGTTTGCCATCACCGCTTTGTTGTGCGCGATCGCGTGAGACAAATTCACCCACACAGGTCGCATGCCGTTATGGATCTCGTAGTGCTCAAACGTGGGAGTACCAAGCTCTCGATCGACTTGGCAGTAGAAGCAGTAAGAAAACATGTGCATCACATCCGCGCCGTCACGATACCAAGGGCGGTATTCTTCAAAGCAGCCAAACGGGCGAATATCACGAATATGTTGTGCACCCGTTTCTTCTTGTAGCTCGCGGATCATCCCCTGCTCTGCGGTTTCACCCTCGTCAATACCGCCACCGGGTAACGAATAATCATCATAGCGTGCGGTGTACATCAAAAGGATCTCATCCCCTTGCAGCGCAATCGCTCGGGCCGCATGGCGTGTGATAATGGTTTTGTTGTCGAGCGGTAACACGCGCTCATCGGTGTGTTGGGCGATAATCTGCATAAAGAACTCAGGCAATACAAAAGCAAAGCGCGCGAGTATAACACACTCGCACGATTCGCCGCAGCGCGTTACAAACCGCGAACGCCGTTACGCCAAGGCGGTGCTTCTTCCCGAACCCCGTGCTCTTTGCTATCCAGCGTGGTGCTAAAAAACCCGTATGGACGAATTTATCGACATTATTGACAGACTCGCCCGTGCAAGTAAGGTTAATCCTGTGACGACGCGAGACCTTTTGCGTATACTGCCCGCCCTTACTGATTAAGACAGAGAGATCATCATGAGAGTTTGTGCTGTTGATTTAAAAGCCAATGAAGCGAACATTGTATTGCTAGACAGCGACAACGGCTTGTTTTCTGTGCCTGAGTGCCGCGCAAAAAAGATCACCGTTGCCAAGCCTGAAGCGCAAGAAAGCATCCAACACTTTCATCGCACCATGAGCAAGCTGGTCGAAGACTATCAGGTAGAAAAGATTGTGATCCGCGAGCGCCCAACCAAAGGCAAATTTGCTGGTAGCAGTGCTGGATTCAAGCTAGAAGCCGCGTTGCAGCTGATTGAGGGAACGGATGCTGAGGTGCTGCCAAGCAGCGTAATGAAGCAAACCCTAAAACGTCACCCGGTTGATGTGAGCTTAAAAGAACTCGGCCTTAAGCAGTTCCAAGAACAAGCGTTTTTAACCGCTTGCGCGTATTGTAACCAGCACACCAACTAATTAAGTGACAACCACAAGGATGTGTTATGAGCCAAATCACTTATGCATCACCACTCGGTGAGTTAACCCTAACCGCAAATAGCGACGGACTCACCGGGTTGTATTTGCCTAAACGCGCACCGCAAGCCGTTAATGCATCGTCTCACTCCGCCCAACGGGTACTGGATGAAGCATGTCGTCAGCTGGATGGTTACTTCAATGGCACGCGCCAGCACTTCTCTTTGCCCCTCGCCCCACAAGGCACGCCCTTTCAGCAACGGGTGTGGCAAGCTCTACAAGCGATTCCTTATGGGCAAACGGCCAGCTATCAGACCATTTCCAACGCCATTGGTAACCCAAAAGCCAACCAAGCGGTAGGCGGTGCGAATGGCAAGAACCCGATTTCTATCATCATTCCTTGCCATCGTATTATTGGTCGCCAAGGGCAGCTGATTGGCTACGGGGGCGGTCTTGCGGCCAAACAAGCCTTGTTGATGTGGGAAGCAACCGGCGAATGGCCAACCACGCTCCCCAACCCGCAAAGTGGTAAAGAGAAAGCCTTTGTCGCTTAGCTACGCTGCTAACGCTTTTATCAGTCGCTCTGGGGTCAATTTAAAACCGCAGTGCAGGTAAAAGCTTTGCGCATCGGCTTTGTGATAACTTGGGACCACTTCAATCTGATCACACCCTCTTGCCTGCAAACAGGTCTCCGCGGCACTGAGTAACTGGCGGCCGAGGGTCATGTCTCGAAAGTGTTCATCCACCATAATGGTGCTGATGCGCCCGACATGGTTGGATTTATCCAATTGTAAGATCACGTTGAACGCCACCACGCCTGCCACCAATCCACAAAGCTCAGCGACTAGCACGTTGGCATCCTCGGCGTGAATCAGATCGGTGAGCGTTTTCTTCATTTGACGCCACGGAAGTGGGTCAGGCTGACAGCGCTCACACAAAGCGCAAATGGCATCGATATCGTGAAGGGTTGCCTGTCGAATCATGGTGTCTTCCTTGGTTGCCGAAGATAAGTCTCTAACATTTGCGATGGGCTAGGCCGTTGCATGGTAGCCCAGCCCCAAAACGATAAAGCGACGATTACTGTGCCTGTGCCATTTGCCCACCTTTCACGCGTGAAAGGGTGACGCGACGGTCAAAGAAAAAGCCTTCATTGTCGGCTTGGTCGGCCAAGGGCTGGCTGTCTCCATACGCAACCGTATCTAGCTGCGCCGGATCGACTCCCACTGATACCAAGTAGTCATAAACCGCTTGCACACGTTGCTCTGACAGCGCTTGGTTGTAGGCTTTGCGACCCCGTGGGTCGGCATACCCGGCCAATTGCCATTGCGCATCCGGCATTTGCTGAATAAAGCCTGCCAGCTCATCGAGCTGAATCATAAAGTGAGGTTCAATGTCGGCCGAGCTGGTTCGAAACTGAATATTCATCGCTAAGTCGATATCCTCGATAGAATGTTGCTCGGAGCGCAAGCGGGCAAGCTCTAATTGAGCTTCGTTGTATTTTTGCGTAACAAGACTCAGCTGCTCATTTTTCGCATTCATGGTTTCAATCGTATCTTGCTGCTCCGTCGCAAGAGTTTCAAAACTCGCGTTCTGGCCCATCACGGTGCCGATAATCGCCCCCGCGACTGCGCCGACCGGCCCGGCCACTAACGCGCCGGCCACCGCGCCGCTGCCCATCCCGATCAGTTCTGGTTTTTTGTCTCGCTCAACATGTGTGGCGGCCATCCCTTGTGGAGTTGCCACGACAAACATAGAAACCGCGAATACAGAGTGTGTGAGTGCTTTTTTGATATCCATAATGTCCTCGAAAATGTGCTTGTTGTGCCGTGCTGGCGATGAGGACATTAAAACAAGCCGCTCAGGCATTTTGCGGGAGCAAAAATGGCAATGTGGCGATCAATTGTGGCAAAAAAATGGCAATTGCGCGGAATCCGGCAAAAGGGGTTTTCTCTGCGCTGAGTTTGGGTATAGTCACTGCAACACTCGTTACCTATCCCGTACCATGAAGCAGATAGCAATTGTTGAAGATGAAGCCGCCATTCGCGATAACTATGCCGATGTGATTCGTCACCAAGGCTATCAGGTCAATACCTACGCCGATCGTCCATCCGCCCAAACCGCTTTTGAGCAGCGTCTACCCGATTTAGCCATTATCGACATTGGTCTGGGGAATGAAATTGACGGCGGCTTTGCGCTATGCCAAGCCTTGCGTGCGATGTCTGCAACAGTGCCGATTATCTTCTTAACCGCTCGGGATAGTGACATTGACACTGTGGTGGGACTGCGAATGGGCGCCGATGATTACTTGACCAAAGACGTCTCACTACCTCATCTGATGGCACGCATTGCCGCCTTGTTTCGCCGCAGTGATCTCTTGGCCCAAGCGCCGGCTAGCCAAATAACGAGTCTGCATTGTGGCCCGCTGAATCTTGACTTGGATCGGATGCGCGTTTACTGGCATGACACTTTAATCGATCTCACTGTGACCGAGTTTTGGATGGTTCATGCCTTGGTTAAACGTCCGGGCCATGTAAAAAGCCGTCAAGCACTAATGGATGAAGCGCACGCGGTGGTGGATGACAGCACCATTACCTCGCACGTGAAACGGATCCGTAAAAAGTTTCTTGCCGTCGATAGCCAATTTAATTGCATTAGCACCGTCTATGGCATGGGATATCGCTGGGATGAGGAACACCCATGAGCCTGAGTCGACTACGTCGTTATGGCTTAAAAGGACGTCGCTGGGTCCGAGAAGGGCTGGCCGGGATCCGTACCAAGATTGTGATTCTCTCGAGTTTTCTGCTGCTGCTGCCCTATTTGGGCTACCAGTACGTGTGGGAGATGGAAAGTGTTTTACGCCAAGGTCAAGAGCAGACGCTAATGGGCACTGCCCGGGCCTTTGCGATGGGGATGAACGATCGCCCCAGCTTATTTACCCAGCATGCCCCACCCTCTACCTTAGAGCCGGGCAAAGATTTGCATGCATTTCGCTTAACCCAGCCGATCCGCTTAGATGGCAACTTAGAGGATTGGCAACCCTATCGCCATCATCAGCGCCTTTATCAACGCAACGGACTGATCTTTAGCCAAGGTGCATACAATAGTGACACGCTTTCTTTGGCGATCATGAGTGGCAGCACCGATACTGCGGTGTATTTCGCGCTCGATATTATCGATAGCACCCCTGCCACGCCGCAAGCGACAGGCGATATCGACAGTCAAGATCACCTCATCTTGGCACTCACCTCACCGCAAGGAGGGTTTTATCGCGTCGCCATCGGACAAGCGCGTGACTCCAACAATGCAAAAATCATCCATCTTGATAACGGTCTTGCCGACAATGCCACCGGCGTAAATATCGAAGGCCCGCCCCAACCACTTCCCATTGCTGCTAAGTGGCGCGCCACCGAGCAAGGCTATCAAGTTGAGATCAAACTGCCAGCGGCTTGGGTCGGCCAGCAGCTCGGCATCGCTTACTACGATGTAGACGACACTTTTAACCGCGGCCTACGCGCGATTATTGGCACCGCATCGACACGTTCAGCGGCAACGCTGGGCAGCTTTATGATGCCCTCGGCCCCCATTCAAGCATTAATTGAGCGGATGAATAATGGCGCCTCCAGTGTTTGGGTGGTTGATCAACACAGTCGCGTGCTAGCAAAAGCGGGGGACATCCAAACCTCCACCGGCGTCTGGCAACCTCGCCAAGCGATCCCAGAGCAGCAAGGCGTCATGGATTGGATAACACAAACGCTGCTACGCCCTTGGTACGATAAACTGCTTGTGACCCCGCCTGAGCATTTTGTCGATGCGATGCAACAAGCCTCGATTTATAAAGGCGTACAGGCGCAGCAAGCCTTACAAGGGCGACCTTACGCCAGTTGGCGCAGTTCAGATGACAACCAAGCGATGATCTTAACCGCAGCCTACCCAATTTGGTTAGACGGTAAAGTAGCGGGGGCGGTGATTGTTGAAGAGACCACCAACGGGATCCGTAGCCTGCGTAATGAGGCCCTCGAAACCCTCTTTTCTGTGATGCTTGCGGTGATTTGTACCGGCGTGCTCTTGCTGCTGTTATTCGGCTCGCATATCGCCAAACGTCTGCGTCGCCTCCAACAAGAAGCTAATCATGCTATCGATAGCCAAGGGCGAGTTACGGGCACAATCACACCGGCAACCAGCCACGATGAAATCGGTTTACTAACCCAAACCATCACCGACATGGTGGGACGCATTGCTGGCTATAACCAGTACCTTGAAAAAATGTCGTCTCGCTTATCCCATGAGCTGAGAACGCCCATTGCGGTAGTGCGGTCGTCATTGGAAAACATGGCGTATACGCAAGCGGACCCTGACCAGCTCACCTACATCAACCGCGCCCAAGACGGGGTGCAACGCCTTGCAGGGATCTTATCGACCTTAACCGAAGCCACACGCCTTGAACAAAGCTTTGATAATGCCGATAAAGAGCCGGTCAATCTCAATGCACTGATAGAAGGCTGCGGGCAAGGCTATCAACTGGCGTATCCGGATCATCGGTTTAACATCACGCTACCAGTGCAAACCGTCAGCGTATTCGCTGTGCCTGACTACCTCGCGCAGTTATTGGATAAGCTCGTGTCCAACGCGGTTGAGTTTGATGATGGCGCCACCCCGATTGATCTTGCGCTGAGCCTTGACGCTGAGCATATTACTATCACAGTAAGTAACGCTGGGCCGCTACTGCCCGAACATATGCGTGATCAGCTGTTCCAATCGATGGTTAGCGTGCGGTCAGAGTCGCATAAATCAGACAAACCGCATCTCGGTTTAGGCCTTTACATTGCGCGTCTGATAGCAGACTTTCACCAAGCGACACTCGTGGCTAGCAATCGCGCCAGCCAAGATGGTGTGACAATGTCACTTATATGGCCAAGTTCGCAGCAGCTTGGCGAGGATTGATCTTCCCCTTTATCGTGTCAATACTGAGGGTTCACTGACAGGGAGAGCTAACATGATTGACTTTTACTCAGCCGCCACACCCAATGGCTACAAAGTCGCGATCGCCTTGGAAGAAATGGGGCTGCCGTATCAATTGCATGCACTCGATTTAATGGCGAACGAGCAGAAACAACCGGAATTTCTGGCGATTAACCCCAACGGTCGTATTCCTGCCATTGTCGATCAGGACAACGACAATTTTGCCGTGTTTGAGTCCGGTGCCATTTTGCTCTATCTCGCGGAAAAGACGGGGCAGTTTCTACCGTCAGACCCTAAAGCGCGCTCGCAAACTATCCAGTGGCTCATGTTTCAAATGGGTGGAGTTGGGCCCATGATGGGCCAAGCGAATGTGTTTTACCGCTATTTCCCAGAGAAAATCCCAGCGGCAATCGAACGCTATCAAAAAGAGGGGCGACGCCTACTCGAAGTGGTTGATGGCCAGTTGCAAAAACATCCGTTCCTTTCCGGCGAAGAGTACACCATTGCCGATATGGCCACCTGGCCTTGGGCGCGCATTCATGAGTGGAGCGGCATTGATATTTCGGGGCTCGATGCCTTAAAAGCGTGGCTAGATACGCTGGCAGAAAGACCCGCCTGCCAAAAGGCCTTACTCACGCCCGCCCCCTCTGACGCGACAGATGAAGAGCGTGCCAAACAAATTCGCGGCATGGTCACACGCTAGGCTGAGCGGTATACTAGACGGGCAGGCACGTCATTGGCCTGCCCTTTTTGTTCTGTCTATGCTGTCGAGGTTTTGTCGTGTTAACGCCCTGTATTGGTTTGTGCCGCCGTGAAGAAGATGTTTGTGTAGGGTGCAAGCGTACCCTCGATGAAATCATTGCGTGGGGCAAAATGACCGACGATCAGCGCGCCGCGATTATGGCTGAGCTCCCACAGCGTCCTGACCCCAAACCGCCTGAGCCCATTCGCCCCTCACGAAACCCGTTCAAACGACGATTCAGCTGATGCCACCAGTGGTTTACGGTATTCAATAATCACTTGGTTACCTTCGTAGTACACGGCTTCAATGTCGCCGTCGACAATGACTTTACTGGTTACCAACACATCTTGGTACGCTTGTTCTCGCTCGCGCAGGCTGGGTAAGATTTTGTTGGGCTCTACGCCCATCGCTTGACAAAATGCGAACACAAAACGGCTATCGAGTGTGGCATCGCCATGAATACAACGAGAAAAGGTAAGGTGGCTGACTTCTAAGCGTTTTGCCATTTCAATTTGCGTGATCCGTGCTTTGGCTTTGTACGACATCCACGTGTCATAGAGGGCTTGTCGATCCTCTTGGTTAAACGTCATCCTAGTGTCCAATCGAAAAAAGAGCATTGGCTGCAAGGGTAACAAGCCACGACCGACGAATGTCAGCCTGCCGTTAAGCGCGAGTTAATCTTGCCGTGTGGCATCGACTTCGCTAGGATCGCGACTACGCGCCCAAACACAAGAGCCCCCTATGGACATTAATTTGGCGAACCTGCCTGCCGATGAAAAACAAAAAATAGAACTCGACAAACAAGCCGCCTACGCAGTTTGGAAAGTGGTCAACAACAAAGCAGAATCGAGCCTATTCGAGCAAGAAGCGTATGCATTGACTGAATGGCAACGGGACTTCTACCTCGAATGTGTCGAAAAGTATCGAGCCCAACCTGACGCCTTCATCATTCCCGAACAAGAACCCCCTGTCAGCTAATCATCCCGCGCCTATTAAGGCGCGTTTACACAAAGCGCTCCGCACGGATAAAAGTAACCGACTTTAAACCAGTTATTCTCCCTGCCAATAAATCATCTGTTTAAAACAGCAAAGATGCCTGTGTTTTATTACACCTCTAGCACACAAGTAACGCCAAATTGTCATACATTTTTTTGTCATTTCGACTAGCTAAATCCACCAACCCGCTCTACTGTTATTCTTATCAAAAAGCATTCATTATTTGGCGAGTTGCCGAACATTTAACTAACTTTAAAACGGTGTTGGCTGGGTGACTCCGCGGTAACCATAATAAAAACCGCATAGAAAAGCGGACAGTGTACGATTACCGCCCGTAGGAAGCACCCTTACTTTTTAGACAGACAAGCGTTAGCTCAGTAAGGGGTAAAAACTATGACGTTGGGGTTTAAATCACGCATTATGGTGGGGGTCGGTCTGTTGGTGACCGTCTCTCTCGTGGTGTTGGGAACACTCAATACGCTCTCGCTACGAAAGAAAATGATTGAGTCACTCACCACACAAACACAAAACAAACTTGATCACCATGTCACAGAGTTAGAGCAGTTGGTTACCTCGCAACTCTCGGCTATTGAAAAAGGTGCAAATCACTTCACAACGGGCCTCACCGCGCAAGAAAACGTGGCACAAGTGAGGATGTTGGCAGACACCGCCGGTATCGCCAATGTGATCATGACGTATGAAACCGGTGATTCGTTTATGTCGAATCATTCGGGCGATGGTGTGACCACCAACCAATTCAACTTCCGCGATCGCGACTGGTATCGGCAAGTCAAAGCCGATCAATCCATTCACTTAACCGGTATTTATACCGACAAAGTGACTGGCGGTAAGGTGATCAGCGCGGTCGCCCCCGTGTTTGAAAATGGCCGTTTCATCGGTGCGTTGCTTGGTGACATTCCACTGGAAAGCGTGATCACTCAGGTAAGCAATATGCGCTTTGCCGGTGGAGCCGCGACACTTACCGATCAAAACGCAGTCTTTTTTGCTAGTGATGATCCGAACGATATCGGCAAAACGCCCTCTCAGGTCAGTGCCACCTTCAGTGATATGGAAAACATGTTCCGCACCGATGAGCGCGGTCACTTGAGCTTTCCCTATATGGGCATTAATTTTGATGGCTATTTCCAGCGCGTTAACCTCACGGAAAATCGCTATTGGACGCTGATGGTGTTTGTGGATCAGCAAACGGCGTTGGCAGACATTCGCAGTGCTAAAATTGAATCTTTAGTGACGGGGATCATCCTGCTGGCGCTGAGCTTGGCAGCGATCTATCTGATCATCAATTACTCATACCGCCCACTGATCAAATTGAAACAAGCGGTGTTAGATCTCTCCAAAGGGAGCGGCGATCTCACCGCACGACTTGAGGTCAATGGCAACGATGATTTGGCCCAAATCAGCCGCGGCTTTAATACCTTTGTCGAAAACCTGCAAAATATGATGCTGAAGGTCTCCCAAGCCAGTCAAATGATTTCGAGCAACATCACTCAGCTGTCGCAAAACACCCAAGAAAACGAGTCTGTTCTCGAGGCGCACTCGGCAGAAACCGAACAAGTGGTGACCGCGATTACTGAGATGAGTGAAAGTGCACGCAGTATTGCTCATAACGTCTCGCAATCGAATGACATCACAGAATCGGCCAGTAAAGAAGCCAGTCAATCGCTTGAAGTGGTCGACAATGCCGTCGTCACCGTGAGTGCACTGGTAGATGAAGTGGAAGATATGTCGGCCCGGATCACCAGCATGAATCAGGATGCAAACAAAATCAGCGACGTGCTCAATGTGATCGGGGAAATTTCCGAGCAAACCAACCTGCTTGCCCTTAACGCCGCGATTGAAGCCGCGCGGGCCGGTGAGCAAGGCCGTGGGTTCGCGGTGGTTGCCGATGAAGTTCGTGCCCTCGCCGCGCGCACGCAAAGCAGCACAACCGAAATTTCAGATATGCTTACTGCCCTTCTTGATGGCACATCGAGCGTGGTTGAGGCGATGGGAAAAACCAAAGAGCAGTGTCAAAGCACGGCCGATAAGACGTCGGAAGTCTCAAACAGCCTGACCATCATGAGCGCCTCCGTGCGTGAAATTGATGATGTCAGCACCCAAATCGCAACCGCGACCGAAGAACAAAGTGCCGTAGCGGAGGAGTTGAGTAAAAACATGCTCTCGATTCGCGACATGGTGAGCAGCTTAGTCGAGAGCGGCAAACAAACCGTTTCCGCAACCGACTCATTATCACAATCGAATCAGGAGCTTGATCGCTTAGTATCCAATTTTAAACTGCAGTAGTTTTGCACGGAGTCCGTTTCAAGCGGCACAAGCACCCTTACGCTTTATTCGGTTGTTGTTATCGTCAGGCAGGGCCCCCTGCCTGACTTCGCAGTTGGAGATGTAGTTATGTCTAGTGCTCACCCCGACGGCTATGCCATCACCCCCACATTTGCTAAACATTACCAAACCATGCGGGCACATTTTTTTAACCGCGACCCAAACCGCTGGCCCATTTATCGTACCCCGGGTTTAGCCCAGTGGCTCGAGCAAGGCATGCTCCCCGCACCAACGTCACCCGATATACATTTGCTTGAGCAACAACATGTGCCGAGCCACAGTGACCTGAGTCATCATATTTTTCCGCCGCTCGCTTTACACGCAGCGACACACTCCAAAGATTGGACCGCACCGCAAGCGGTCGAAAATGTGATTACCGCGCCCTGTGACCCTGCCATTCATGGCGCACTACTGGCTACTTTGGCCAATCCAAACTTGGTATATAGCGAATACGCGGGGTTGTCGGTAGAGCTTGAGCAAACTATCGTCCGCCAAGTCGCCAACTTGATTGGTTATGATGACCAACGCGCCACGGGGCTTTTTACCCAAGGTGGCACCTTTGGCAACCTTTACGGTTACTTGCTTGGGCTGAGAAAACAGTTTCCGCTGTCCGGGCAGCGTGGCCTACAAGGGCAAGACTTTCGGATGATTAACTCATTGGCCGGTCACTACTCCAACATGACGAACCTCGGCCTGTTAGGGACAGATATTCCCAATCAAGTGCTTCGCGTCAAAGTCGATGCGCGTAACCGGATGGATTTGGATGATTTTGCCTACACCTTAAACGGCTGTTTGGCGCAAGGGCTAGCAGTTCCCACCATCTTACTCACCTTTGGGACCACAGACACTTTTGCAATTGATGACATTGAACGCGTGTATCAGATCCGAGAACGTGCTTGCCAGCAATATAACGTCGTCAGCAAGCCTCATATCCATGTGGATGCGGCCGTCGGTTGGCCACTGATCATGTTCAATGATTACGACTTTAACGACAACCCGCTCGGCATTAACACCGTGACCGCGCAAAAGCTCGCTGCCTTGCTCCCGCGGATCCGTGGTCTGCGTTATGCCGACTCCATCACGATCGATTTCCAAAAATGGGGGTTTGTCCCTTACACCTCCAGTTTGGTGATGTTCAAAAATAGCGAAGATATGGAATGCCTCAAACAAGACCCTCACTATTTCTCTTATTTTGAAGCAAGCAAAACCACCCATACCCATTTGCAATCTACCATTGAGTGTTCTCGCGGTGCAGCGGGAGCTTATGGTGCATACTGTGCGCTTAATATGCTGGGCAAGCGAGGCTATCAGACTATGATTGCGCATGGCTTACAAAATGCGGAGTATCTGAAGGGACGATTGAGCGATTTACCTTATTGCAAGGTGGTCGCGAGAGAGAATTTGGGGCCCACAGTGGCCTTTCGCCTGTATCAACCCGCTGATAACCTCGATGTGGATACCCTGTTCGAGCGCGAGCAAAAACTCCATCAGTTAGGCGCGCGTATCGACAGTATTACCCAGCACAGCTTATTTCACCGCGAGCACTTTTTGGCTCGGCAAGGTCGAAAGCTTCATACCAATTGGGTTGAATCCATTGCCCACACGGAGTTCGACACCGATGGCCAGTGCTTGTTTATTCCCGGCGAAAAAGCCGTGTTCCTTAATCCGTATACCGAGCAGCGCCATATCAGTGAATTTGTCGATGCCCTAATGGCAACGGAGACTGAACAGCCCGCCTAAACGCGGGCTTACCAACGCCAAAAGTGCGGCATAAACAGAGCCAAGACGGTGAAATATTCTAACCGCCCCAAAATCATTGCGGCATTGAGAATCCAAATACCGGTATCAGTCACCGGCTGGAAGTTGCTGCCAACCTCTCCAAAACCTGGGCCCAATACATTGATACACGCGACGACCGCAGTAAATGCAGACCAAAAGTCGAGGCCTGTCATCATCATCAACAAGGTGAAAACGCCAGTGGTCAGCGCAGCCAGAGACATAAAGGCCATGACCGCTTGCGTCACGTCGTTGGACACGACTTTGTCTTGATAACGGATCGGCAGCATCGCTGAGGGATGAATCAATTGGTGCAACTGGCGACGAATAATTTTAAACGTGATGATATCGCGAATAATTTTGTTCCCGCCGGCGGTAGAGCCAGAGCAGCCGCCCAAATAAGCACAGAATACCAAGAACAATCCCGTCGCCGCAGGCCAAGAGCTTAAGTCAGCAGCACCAAACCCCGTGCTGGTAATAAAAGACACCACATGAAACGCGGCAAAGCTTAGCGCAACCCATACCGATTCATAGCGTGATTCACCGTATAAATACAATCCCAACATCAGGGATAAGCAGGCAACGACAATGAGGAAGACTCGTGATTCTTCATCGTCGAAATACAAACGCACACCCCGCCAACCGATGCGAAAAATACGAAAGTGCAAACCGAAGTTAATCGCGCCAAGCAGCATAAAGACATTGGAAATCATCAACATCAAATGGCTTTGAAAGTGCCACATACTGGCATCATGGGTCGAGAAGCCACCGGTTGAAACGGTTGAGAAACTATGGGCAATGGCATCGTAAGCACTCATCCCCGCCAAATAATACGCAAGGGCACACGCTAACGTGATCACCACATACACGCCCCATAAATAGTGGGCCGTTTTGGAGATCCGCGGGGACAATTTCTCGTCTTTGATGGGTCCTGGGGTTTCTGCTTTTAACAGCCGCATCCCGCCCACGTTCAACATGGGTAGCACCGCGACTACAAAGATAACGACGCCAAGTCCGCCCATCCATTGTAAAAACTGGCGATACAACAGGAAAGAGGCGGGCATGTCATCTAGCCCACTGAGTACGGTGGCACCAGCAGTGCTGAGTGCACTGATCGACTCAAAGGTGGCATCCGAAAAGTTCACCCCAGTCACCAGTTTAATCGGGATCCCACCCAATATACCGACCAAAATCCACGTAAAGGTCGAGAACAATAAGGCATCACGGAAGGTGACTTGGCTTAACTTACTTTTGCGAAATAGCCAAGAGATAACCAAAGAGGCCATCATCATCAGTAAAGAGGGATAAAAAAACTGTGTCGACACATGATCGCGAAATAGGAATAGCGACAGAAGTCCAAACACAAATTGGACAATACCCATCCATAAAATAGGCATGCCCAATAGACGCAGTGTGTTTTGAAAGTTAATCATGACATGGGAAACTCATCATTAACGCGCCAGTGGCCTGCAAGCCCTTCGAACCACTCGCGTTATCACGCCATTAAAGGCGACAACGGTAAAAGTGCACATTAAACCGCGCACCGTTAAAAGTATATAGCTGGCACATCGGGAATGTCCCACAATGCCACAGGCATATCAGCGTCGTTAATACCCTGCCAACAAGGCATTACGTCGCAGACATGGATCAAAAAAGCCGGGCATTGCTACCCGGCTTTCTATTATTTACTGCGCTTGGCGACGCTCACCGCGGAATGAGCCGCGATCATTGCCACGGTCACGGTTGAAGCGACGTTCGCCACGACCACGGTTGTCACGGTCTTGACGACCACGGCCACCGCCATTGCGATCGCTTGGGCGACGGTCACGGATCACATTGCCTTCAACGCGTTGTGCGTTGGTTTCTTTCTGGCGAATACGTAGCTTCTGAAGCTGCGCAAAGACTTCTTTTGGCATGGTCTTAGGCAACTGTACGTAAGTGTGTCCCGGTGCCAGTTTGATCGCACCAATGTTGTTTTTATCTAGACCCAGCTCGTTAGCAATCGCGCCCACGATGTCTTTAACTTGTACGCCTTGCTCACGACCCACGCTTAACTGATAGGTATCCCAGTCTGCAGGGTTGGTTTCACGGCGATCACGACCATTTTGGCGATCATCACGACGACGCTCACGACGTTGGTTTTCACGTTCCATCGCCGCAATCATTGGATCAGGGCCTTTGTAGAACAATGGACGCTTGCCTTGCTGACGCTGAAGTAGCATCGCCGCTAAGGTAGTCGCATCAACTTCGATGTCGTTTTGTAGCTGTTCAATCAAGCTGACGAAAGGTGCGATTGAGTCAGCATCTTTTTTCTCAGCCAGTTCGCTAGCCAAACGGGCTACGCGAGATTCCGCTACTTTATCGCGGTTCGGCAACTGGATTTCGTCCATGCGCGTCTGAGTGACACGCTCAATGGTACGCAGCATACGCATCTGGTTGGTGCGTACCAACAAGATCGCTTTACCTGCACGTCCAGCACGACCGGTACGACCAATGCGGTGAATGTAAGATTCAACATCAAACGGAATGTCATAGTTAAAGACATGGGTGATACGTGGCACATCAAGACCACGCGCAACAACGTCAGTTGCCACCAAAATATCAATCACGCCACGTTTGATGTGGTCAACCGTACGCTCACGTTGAGACTGTGGAATATCACCGTGCAGCGCAGCGGCTTTAAAGCCACGTGCAGACAACCAGTCCGCAAGACGCTCGGTATCTTGACGAGTACGAACGAACACAATCGATGCGTCTGTGTCTTGCGTTTCCAAAAGACGGCTCATCGCTTCGTCCTTTTCTACGCCTTTCACGACCCAGAATTGTTGCTCAACTTTCTCAACCGTACGGTTGCTTCCCGCAACGTCGATGCGAGCAGGCTTACGCAAGAAACGATCAACGATTTGTTTAACGATTGGAGGCATGGTGGCAGAGAACAACACGCGTTGTGCCGACTCAGGTGCTTGCTCCATGATCCAAGTGACGTCGTCTACGAAGCCCATTTTGAGCATTTCGTCAGCTTCGTCGAGAATAAAGGTATGTACTTCATCCAGCTTCAAACGATCGCGGTTAATCAAATCTTTCACACGACCTGGGGTACCCACGATAATGTGCGCGCCGCTTTTCAGCGCTTTCATTTGATCAACGATCGACGCACCACCGTAGATCTCAAGAATTTTGAGGCCTTTGATGTTTTGCGCCAAGGTTTTCATCTCAGCGGCAACCTGAATGGCCAACTCGCGAGTCGGCGCCATCACGATGGCTTGAGGTTTATGCTGGCTTAAATCAACTTTGTTCAACAGCGGCAAAGAAAACGCCGCGGTTTTGCCCGTACCCGTCTGCGCTTTACCTAGCGCATCACGGCCTTCTAGCAGCACAGGAATAGACGCAGCTTGAATCGGTGTTGGCGATTCAAAGCCCATGGCGTCAAGTGCAGATAAAAGGGTGTCGGCCAGATCTAACTGGCGAAATTTGGTTACAGATTCTTGCATTGGGATCCCAATCTATGAGTGTAGCGAAACGGGGCCCCTTCAGCGTTCTGCTCAACCAGCTACACTGCTCTTTCACAGTGTAAGTCACCAGCGCCACGGGCCTCGGTAATTAAGGGTGTGCATTCTGCGCTATTCAGGCGAAAAAAGCCAGAAAAAGTTGAACAACTTCACAAATTTTGCCGCTTTCGCGCACTCATGTGGCACATTGTTTATCTCGCATACAATCCCTGTATGGTTACGCATCAACCGATTACTGGCGATTCACTTGGATCCACGACATACCACACCATCGATAGCAATTTCCGGTCACGGGTTGGTTTTGGGTGAGCGAATACGTATAGTGTGGCGATTCGAAAACCGAGACCGATGTTATGTTTCAAGACAATCCCCTGCTAGCGCAACTTAAGCAACAGATCCAAGAAACCCTGCCCAAGAAAGAGGGAACGGTGAAAGCCACTGAAAAAGGCTTTGGCTTTTTAGAGGTGGACGATAAAACCAGCCTCTTTATTCCACCACCGTATATGAAGAAAGTGATGCACGGTGATCGTGTTGAAGCCTTCGTTCGCACAGAAAAAGAGCGTGAGGTCGCAGAGCCGGATGCCTTGATTGAGCAAAGCATTGACCGCTTTATTGGTCGCGTCCAGTGGATTCGTAACCGTCTCAATATTGTGCCGGATCATCCGCAAATCAAAGATGCGATTCGTGCCAAAACCCAGCGCGGCTTATCGCAAGACGAGCTCAAAGATGGAGACTGGGTTGTCGCATCCCTGATCCGTCACCCACTCAAAGGCGACGACAACTTCTTCTGCCAAGTCAGTGAAAAAATCACCGATGCCAATGACAAGATTGCACCTTGGTGGGTCACGCTAGCAAAACATAACTTACCAAACCAAGAGCCTGCGCCTAAAGAGGCATGGGAGATGTTAGAGCAAGGTTTAGAGCGCCGCGATCTGACCGCGCTTCCCTTCGTGACCATTGATAGCGAATCGACCAAAGATATGGACGATGCGTTATATGTAAAAGCCAACGAGCAAGGCGACTTTACCATGACAGTTGCGATTGCCGATCCGACTGCGTATATCGATGCGGATGACGACCTTGATCAAGTGGCCCGCAGCCGCGGCTTCACCATTTACTTGCCTGGTCGCAACATCCCAATGTTGCCTCGCGATCTGAGTGACGACTTGTGTTCACTACGTGCCCACGAAAAACGCCCGGCGCTTTGCTGTACCTTCAATATCGCTGCCGATGGCACCATTGCCGATGACGCCGAGTTCTTCTCTGCATGGATCCAATCACACGGCCAGCTAGCCTACGACAAGGTGTCGGATTACATCGAGCAAGGCGAACAGGCGGCATGGCAGCCAGAGAGCAGCGACATCGCGGATCAAATCCATCAGTTGCACCAGTTTGCACTTGCCCGCATTGAATGGCGTGAAACGCATGCGGTGACCTTCCCCGATCGCCCTGACTATCGCTTTGAGCTCAGCGAAGATAACGATGTGATCGCGATTCATACTGACGCGCGCCGCATCGCTAACCGTATCGTTGAAGAGGCGATGATCAGCGCTAACATTTGTGCAGGTCGCAAACTGCGTGAATCCTTCGGTTTCGGTATTTTTAATACTCACGCAGGCTTTAACAGTGACAAGCTGAACGATGTGGTCGAGTTGGTCAAAGCCCATGACGGAGAAGCCGAGAGCGAGAGCTTGGCAACCGTTGAAGGCTTTAGCGCATTGCGCCGTTGGTTAAACAGCCTCGACAGCACCTATCTCGACAACCGCCTGCGTCGTTTCCAAGCGTACAGTGAAATTGGTCATGAGCCTGCTCCTCACTACGCGATGGGCCTTGATGTCTACGCTACATGGACATCGCCTATCCGCAAGTACGGCGATATGATTAACCACCGCTTACTCAAAGCGATCATTCGCGGCGAAACCGAAGCCAATGCCCCTGCGGATACGGTCGGTGAAGAACTGGCTGGTCATCGCAAACACCACCGCATGGCCGAGCGCGATGTCGCTGATTGGCTGTACGTCCGTTTGTTAAAGCCAGAAGTGGAAGCACAAACCCGTTACACAGCGGAAATCTTTGATATTAACCGCGCGGGTATGCGTGTTCGCCTACTCGAAAATGGCGCACCGGCGTTTATTCCATCGTCGCTGATCATCGATAACAAAACCCGCATTGCCTGTGATAAAGAAACAGGCACAGTGACCATTGATGGCAACGTTGAGTTTAAGCTAGGCGACAGCCTGGAAGTGGTGATTGCGGATATCAAAGAGTCAACTCGCTCCATTGTGGTAAAACCAACCCAAGTGTTTACCCTGCCTGAGCAAGCGAAAGACGCGTAATTTCGTCCTCTTTCTTGTGGCTCTCTACGGCGAGTCAACTCCCCTTCAAAGCCAAGCCTTGTCGCTTGGCTTTTTTATTGGGCGTATTGCGCTTGAAATGATAAGTTAATCATTAGTTTTGCGCTATCTAACGGAAACGCGCCAAGGTCATCGAGCCACCATCCCATCGATAACAAGCCTTGATGGCGCATCGGAGGAAAAAGCACAAGGCTGGTCACAGTCTGTTTGTTTAAGGTTCTGATTTTGGCA
Organism: Salinivibrio sp. PR932; assembly: GCF_001996125.1. NCBI lineage: Bacteria > Pseudomonadati > Pseudomonadota > Gammaproteobacteria > Vibrionales > Vibrionaceae > Salinivibrio > Salinivibrio sp. PR932. Next base: position 50,980 of record NZ_MUFM01000017.1, read on the forward strand.
CTCTTTCACCATGCGCAAACTATGATAACTAAAACACAATCATTGATTTTTCACACTCGCCACGCAGTATATAAGGTGTCATGGGGCTGTTACATTCACCGTTAGCACGTTTGGGCGTGCCGCTACTTATCTTCCTTGTTTTTGCTGCAGGTTATCACCCGTTGCTGGCCTCGCTTTCGCCATACCTAAACTTACTCTATGCCGCGCCCTTCTATTTATTATTTACTGCCCTGCTATTAAGTCACTTGTTCAAGAGTGCGCGTGTTGGCATGACTGTGGTGATATTACTTATTAGCTACACCGTCATTTTAACCCGGCTGCAATCGCCACTGACTGACGGCACAACCTATTTGGAATATGTACTTCTGGTTGTATTGTTGCCGATTAATTTGCTCTATATTCGCATCACCCGCGATAGAAAGCTGACCTCGCTGTTTGGCTTGTTATTCTTTGCCGCGATGGCACTCGAGATTGGCTGGGGCGCGCTGTTAGTGATGCAATATGGTGAATTGGCGACCTGGCTGTATCAGCATCCAGTGTTTGTGCGCATTCCCGCCTTTAGCCCACTCCCCCTACTTTTGATCGTGATGCTACTGATTGCACTGTGTATGGCCGCGATACGTGTTTTACATAAAAACAGTGTCGACGATCATGCCACCTTTATCGCGCTCACCTGTACATCGGTCACGGTGATCTTTTTTGATATGGCCTATGTGTCATCGTTTAGTTTTGCCATTGCCGGCTTACTCCTCATTGCCAACCAAGTCGCGTTTAGTCATCAATTAGCCTTTTTAGACGGTTTAACCGCCATTCCAAGTCGTCGGGCACTGCAAGATGAATTAAAGCACCTCGGTCGCCGTTACACTATCGCCATGCTCGATGTGGATCACTTTAAGCGCTTCAATGATACCTATGGCCATGAAACCGGTGACGATGTATTAAAACTGGTGGGGAGTTTGCTATCACAATGCGAAGGTGGCGCAACCGCTTTCCGCTATGGCGGGGAAGAATTTACCCTTTTATTCAAGGGGAAAACCACCGATCAATGCCTGCCTTTTCTTGATGCATTGCGAGAGGATATCGCCCAGTACCCGTTGGTACTTCGTGAAGAAAACCGTCCTACCAACCCGAATGAAGGCAAGCAAAAACGAGGGCAGAAAGAAGACACCGCAACCGTTCATGTGACTGTGAGTATCGGTTTCGCCGATGCCTCGCAAGCCAGCCAACCGGATGAAGTGTTGCAACTGGCCGATCAAGCACTGTATAAAGCTAAACAAGCGGGAAGAAACTGTATTCGAGGAAGCGAATGATAAAGCTAGGGTTAGTGTCTACCTTCATCCTGTTACTAAGCGCATGTAGCAGCTCACCATCCGACCCGGACTCAAGCACAACGCCCGTCTCCTCGGCTCCCTCACACTCCGCAAGCAGCCAAGCATTGCACTACGCACTGACGCAGCACTATCAGCAATGGCAAGGCACGCCTTATCGTTGGGGAGGTACCTCACGCCAAGGCATCGATTGCTCGGCCTATACCCAGCGCGTTTATCGTGATGCGCTATCCACGCCCTTACCGCGCACAACTCATGGCCAAGCAAAGGGCGGCTATCCGGTTGATTATAAGGATGCCCAATTGGGTGATTTGGTTTTCTTCCACATTCGCCCCGGCTTGCGCCATGTTGGTATCTATCTCGGCAACCAGCAATTTATGCATGCATCTACGTCACAAGGAGTGACAGTGTCACGCCTTGATAATCCATATTGGCAAGCACGCTTCTGGCAATTCCGTCGTTATTTCTGAGGCGAGGCTTTTGACTAAGTGGCAAGATGGCCTTTTAACCTCTCTTATATCCCGAATTCGTTTTGAATCGACATATATGTTCACAAACCGATCTTTTCTGTAGAAAGCTATTCAATTTCTCAATCCATGCGATCCATTTAACGAAATGTGCAGGCTAAAGTGTGCCTTATGTCTCATTTCTATTTATTTTGATCATGGTTTAATATTTGGAAATCAAATAACACCAAAAATAATAATTTTGTTCAGAGAAGAGTACCTAGAAAAAAAAGAAACCAGTTAAATTCTCTGTATGGAAGTCCATTAACGGTTGGAAATAAGAATATCAGATTAGGTATTTTTATAAGCTTAGTTGTCTTTATTATTCTCGCGATTTCGTTGTTTATTATTGAATTACCTAGAGTGATCAACGCTGACGGTGAACTTACCTATAGCAATGGCATCATCACTATTACCAGCAATGCAACTGGCAGTATTAGTGGCTTTAATTTTGACAATGGTAATCTGGTGGATAAAGGGCAGTCGTTACTGTTTATAACCAGTGATGAGTACGACCAATATGGCAACTCGAAATACACCAAGCTGTTGTCATTACTCAATGACACAAAAGAAAAAATACAAATGGATAAAGTGGTACTGAAAGAGAAATACGCTCTGTCTAACGACAATATTCGCCAAGAATTAACCTTAATTGAAAAAAGCCGTCATAAAACCGCGCGAACAGATGGTGAAAGCCGCTCAGCTAGCCTATATTGATAATGAAATCAAAAAATTACCACTCGGATATGACACTCTGATCAGCGACATGGGCGCCTTACTCAGCGGGGGCCAGAGGCAACGCTTACTGCTCGCGCGTGCTCTGTATCTTCAGCCAAAAATTCTGCTGTTAGATGAAGCGACCAGCCATCTTGACACACTTAGCGAACAAAAGATCAATGCCAATATCGCTGAGCTGAACATCATTAAAATCATGGTCGCCCATCGACAAGAAACCATTGCTTCTGCGGATAAGGTTTATCCATTATGATCCTACGTTATTTGTACCACGTTATCCTCGTGCTATTTGCTCTTATGAGTACAGTCACTGACGCGAAAACGCAACTTTCTTACCCGACTCAAGATGACTGGATGCACCACACGCAAGTGATTAGTCAATACTGGATGCAGCCCGATGCCTATGGCACACCACGAGGACGATTCCCAACCTTTCGCTGTGACAACGGCCGCCTGCCCTCACCAGAGGCTCTGTGTCAGGAATTGGTGGATGTGAGAGCTAAAGACAAGTTAGGCCGGCGTTACACTCGAATGCAGTCTCGTCAGATCTACACCTATCTGGCTTTGTTCCATATTACTGGGGAGCCCGACGCCCTCTCTATCGCTTCGGCGGGTGTTCAAGAACTGTTAAAGATGAGACTACCACAAGGAGGGTTTGCGCTTTACGTAGACATTAATAATAAGGTCAGCGAAGAACCTGCCTCCGCGCAAGATGCGGCTTATGCTCTATTAGGCCTAGCCATGTATGATTACCTCACTCGCGATGCGGCCGTGCACCACATCCTACTTCAAGAAATCGATACCCTGTTTAAGCGCTACTACGATCCAGAGAACAAGGCTTTGAACTGGTGGCCACGCTCGACGTCTAGCACTCCACAACGCGAGCTAGTCGCACAACTCGATCAACTCACGGCCTATTTGAACCTAGTCAGCTCGGTTAGTACGCCACAAGAGAACATCCAGTTAAGCCAGTACCGCCAATGGGTGGTTGATGCGCTCATCGATCAGTATGTAGATCTCAAGCAATGTCGCGTCTTCAGCGCATTACATGACAATGGCACGATGTTATCCGAACATGAGCATAATGACTTTGGCCATGCTGTCAAAACTTGGTGGAACCTGCTCCTCAATCGTGACTTACTGACTCACGAGGATCAACAAAAGGTACAAAACTGCCTAGCACAAACTCTTAACCAAGCGACTCGTGAGCTGCCCGTCACCGAGCTGATGTCATACCTCCCCAACACCAAGCGCGACAAATGGGCTAACGCAGGTACCCAAATCACTTGGAAAGGCTATCACGATGAAAACTACATCAACTCTTGGCAATGGGTCGAGCTGGATCAGGGGCTCATCATCGCCAAATTAGTCGGGGAAGATTCATTGCAGGCAAGCTTGGCCAGTACCACTTGGCAGTTTCTTGATGCGTGGGTGGATAAGGTCCACGGTGGCGTAGGCCTAAACCCACACACTAATAAGCAGTTCGACTGGCTAAATGGCTATCATCACACCGAACATGCACTGTTTGGGCTACTCGCCACTCAACGTATCTACGCTCACCCAGTCACACTGTATTTCGCCTTTACTTCTGAGCAATCGGACGCGTTTTTTCCCTACCTGCTCGGCGGTCGGGTAGTCAACATCACCCCACTCCCCCTGCCCAACCGTCGCGGTAGTAAAGTAGTATTTGATCGTATCCACGTCCCAAAAAAATTAGCCCATGATTAAATATGAGAAAAAAGACAATCGCTCCCAAGAGAGCGCATACTTGGTCGGTTCGGATAATTGGTTTACTGTCCGAGCCGCGCAGGAGATTGCCAAGTCGCCCCGCCGCATTATTGTTCTCGTGGTCTTGGCCGTGCTCTGTTTATTCGCGCCAGCGATCGGCGCTATCAGCCAGTTCATTCAGGCATGGCTGAATTAACTTGAGCATCTCAGCTTGGTATTTTCTCCACGCAAATTGGCAAGCACGCTTCTGGCAATTCCGTCGTTATTTCTGAGGCGGGGCTTTTACCGAGTCAGCCAGTCCGCAACAGGGTTGATAGCGCGGACATGTGACGACATGATCATTGACCATGCCAAGCGCTTGCATCAGCGAATAGCAAATCGTCTCGCCCACAAACTTAAAGCCACGCTTTTTCAAAAAGCGACTCATGGCACGGGATTCGTCGGTCGCGGTGGCGACATCGGCATCCGATTGGTGGTGGTTTACGATCGGTACACCGCCAGTAAACTGCCACAGCGCCTTCGCCAAGGATCCATACTCTTCCACCAGCGTCACCGCCGCTTGCGCATTGGTAAACACAGACGCCACTTTCAAGCGATTACGGACAATCTCGTGGTTGGCCATGATCTCAGCAATATTCGGCTCAGCCACGTTTGCCAGTTGATAGAAATCGAAATCAGAAAAAGCGGCGCGATACGCGGAACGCTTTTCTAAAATCAGCCGCCAACTTAATCCTGCTTGCGCGCCCTCTAAACAAATGAACTCAAAGATCGCTTGATCATCAAATGTCGGCACGCCCCACTCGGTATCGTGATAATGCTGCTCCGACTCACTCTGTTGTGCCCATTGGCAAGGTTCCATGACAATTTCCCTCAAAGTTGGTTGCATGATGGTAATGCATTTGTTCCGATTGTCCGCGATTTTGTTGTTCATGCCACGAAATCAGCGAGTTAACTCGGTATAAATCTGTCGATTTCGTTAACATGTCGCTATCTTTGATCGCTACAAGTCCATGAAACGTAACATACTCGTTGTTGTCAGAGTGCATTCACTCTCAGTGGTAACCATAAAGGAAAACACGTGACAAAAAAGCATATTCTTATCACAGGGGCAGGACAACGGATCGGCTACGCGCTTGCTTGTCACTTTCTTGCGCAAGGGCATCAAGTCACTGTGTCATATCGGACACCGCGTCCTCAAGTGAGTGAGCTTATCGAGCGAGGCGCTCATTGTATTCAGGCGGACTTTTCTAACGATGCCGGCATCCATGCATTTATCCAAGCCATTGACGCGCACAATCCGGTGTTTGATTGTTTAATCCACAATGCCTCATCGTGGGACAGTGAAAAACAAAGCCAAGATTTCGCGGCTTTGTTTGACAGCATGATGCAAATCCACGCCAAAACGCCTTATCTGATCAATATGGCGGCAACTCGATGGATGAATAGCGGCGACATTATTCACCTGACCGATTACGTGGCCCACAAAGGCAGCGCAAAACACCTTGCCTATGCCGCGAGTAAAGCCGCGCTTGAGAACCTCACCCTATCGTTTGCCCAACAACTCGCCCCCGACATCAAGGTAAACAGTATTTCCCCCGCGCTTATCATGTTCAACGACGGCGATGACGATGCCTACCGTGAGAAAGCGCGCAAAAAATCGATTTTGGGCACAGTGCCCGGCGAGCAGGAAGTGATCAACGCCTGCGACTTTATTCTTGCCAGTCAGCATATGACGGGCCAATCCCTTAAACTCGATGGCGGACGCCATTTAGCGTAATTGCCTAACTGGAAAGCACAATGATGAATGACGCTGTGATCAAAATTACCAACCTACGTTTGCGTACATATATCGGCTTTAACCCCGAAGAGCAGGAAAAGAAGCAAGATGTGGTGATTAACGTAGAAATTCACTATCCCGGCCACAAAGCCAGCCAAGAGGATAATGTTGATGACGCACTGAACTATAAAGTGATCACCAAAGCGATTATCGACTATGTTGAGAATGGCCGCTTTTTGTTGTTGGAAAAACTGGTCGCCGGCGTGCTCGACATTGCACGCGATCACCACTGGGTGCGTTACGCCCAAGTGACTATTGATAAGCCGCATGCGTTAAGGTTTGCCGACTCCGTCTCACTGAGCCTCAGTTGGACAGAGCGCGATTCGTAACCGTGTAAAGAGTTCGTTAGAATAATTCGAACATCTTGTTCAAGGTAACTTGGTTCTGAATCCCATTTTACCTTATATACTGTGTTGGAATTGTTATTAGGACAGGGACTATGACAGCGAAAACGAGTTACGATCCTGTAATGCGGGTGCTGCACTGGCTTTCTACTCTGGTCATTATCGGCTTGTTTGCCGTGGGCCTGTGGATGGTCGACCTTAGCTATTACAGCAGTTGGTATCAAACCGCCCCACATTGGCATAAATCCATTGGGATCTTGCTCGCTGGCGCCACCATACTGCGCTTAGGATGGAAAATCACCCATACAATGCCTAAGGTTGAGGGCAAAGCGTGGGAACGCAAAGCAGCGACCGCAGCACACCACACGATTTACTTGCTCCTCGCAGTACTGTTTGTGTCTGGGTATTTAATTTCTACCTCAGATGGCCGAGGTATCGACGTGTTTACTTGGTTTACCGTGCCAAGTGCAGGGGAGCTTTTCCCTAATCAGTCGGATATCGCAGGTGACGTACACTATTATGTTGCCATTACCCTGATTGCCTTAGCCGCTGTTCACGCACTGGCTGCGTTAAAGCACCATTTTATCGACAAAGACAATACGTTACGGAAGATGATCGGAGGAAACCCGAAATGAAAAAACTCATGTTAGCCATGGGAATTAGCGCCGCGACACTCTTATCTGGGCCTGCATTGGCAGACACTTATATGATTGACACCAAGGGCGCACATGCCTCTGTCAACTTCAAAGTGCCTCATCTAGGTTACAGCTTTACCAAAGGTCGCTTTAACAAATTCGATGGTCAGTTTGAATTTGATCCCAACAACATTGGTGCGTCTAGCGTAACAGTGACCGTCGATACCACCAGCTTGGACTCTAACCATGCCGAGCGCGACAAGCACATTCGTAGTGCAGATTTTCTCAACGCGAGCAAGTTTGGCCAAGCCACTTTTAAGAGCACTAAGGTCACAGATAACGGCGATGGTTCGATGACCATTGCAGGCGACCTCACCTTACACGGGCAAACCAAGCCGATTGAGATTGACGCTGAATTGGTTGGCCACGGCGATGACCCATGGGGTAACTACCGCGCAGGCTTTATGGGCAACACTCGCCTCGAGCTCGCTGATTTCGGCATTGCCACTATGGGCCCAGCCACATATGTCGATATGGAGCTGCACGTAGAGGGCATCCGCCAATAAGAGAGCAATCTTTCTCTCCCTCAAATCCATACGCCCCGGTACCTGCTGGGGCGTTTATTATCGATCTCTAAAACATTCACTATACTGATGAAAAACGACGCCTTAGTCTGGCGATGATATCCATTGATCGATAAGGATACCTATCTATGAGGCTCATCTCTTTTAAGCGTTTTTTCCTCGTATTTACTTTCTGTGTTTTCACCCTCCCGGTATACGGGAAGATGAAAATTATTACCGCAGTCAACGACGCTTGGCCTCCTTACGTCACTCGAGATACAGCTAGACCTGGCTTTTCTGTTGAAGTAGTGACCGCTGCCCTTTCTACCCAAGGCTATGATACCAAATTCTTACTCTTCCCTTGGGCGCGCGGCTTGTACGAAGTGAGAAATGGGCGGATCGATCTCCTCACCACCACATGGTACACAGACGCACGCAGTGAATTCCTACTATTTAGTCAGCCCTATTTCGCCACCAATATCGATATCATGATGCGAAAGGATACCTTTTTTGACTTCAAAGGCCCCAAAAGCCTTATTGGCAAACGTATCGCCAGCGTACGCGACTACGGCTATGATTCATGGTTTTTAGATGCAGATTATTTTCAACGAGTAGAAACCACCTCGCTAAGTTCGAGCTTACAAATGCTCGCTGCCGGTCGGGTTGATATGGCGGTGGGCAATCGCTTTGTCATGCAACACGAGCTCGAACCTTTAAACCTAAATACCGATGATTTTCACTTTTCTCCCACTCCGATGATCAAACAACATATCCATGTCACCGCCGGCAAGGCCAACCCTAAGGCGCAAGAATATATTCAAGCCTTTAACCGCGGGTTAGAAATAATCAAACGGAATGGCACCTTTGACGATTTGAAGCAAAAATATGGGCTGCTCTTACCAGATGATACCACTGCAGAGTGAAACCCTATCGTCATAGTTGCTCGTTAGGATGCCTATCAATGTCTCATTACATCAGTTTGGCTATGACTTCTCCGATTAACATTGCATTCTTCGACTTAGACGAAACACTGATTGCCACCGACACCAAACAAGCGTGGCTGGAATACCTTTGTCAGTGCGACCTTGCCCCGCAAAACGTGGTCGACCAAGAAAAGCGGGCGTATCTGGATTTTAAAAAAGGCCGCATCAACCTTGAGCAATATATGCAAGTGCAGTTGAGCCCAATCAAAGGAAAATCCACTCAAACCGTGGCTGCATGGGCGACCGACTTTATCGATCGGCGCGTCGCCCCTGTGGTGGTGCCACAAGCGTTAGAGCGCATCGAGTGGCATCGCAACCGTGGCGATCATTGTGTGTTGGTATCAAATACCGCCGCACACTTGGCAAGGCCGATTGGCGAACTACTCAAACTCGATACCGTGATTGCGATTGAGCTTGAAACATTGAATGGCGTGTATACAGGCAGCATATCCCATTGCGTGCGTGATTTTCGTGGCAAGCATGACTACATGCAGGCATGGCTATCTGATCGTCATGACACGGTCGGCCACACATACGGTTACAGTGATTCGCACTGGGATGTCCCCTTGCTTGAGCAAGTCGACAGCGCCTTTGCGGTTAACCCTGACCCGCACTTAAGCCTACACGCCCAAGAAAAAGATTGGACCATTATGGAATGGGCTCGCTACGACACCATTCGTGATTAGTAAAAGATCACAGGAAGCGTGACGGCAGGGCACCTCATGTGCCCTTTTTAATAACACCAACTTGAGAATGATTATCATAACCGTTATCTTTAACGTATGATCGGCTGGCGACCTCACGCCGTAGTCACACGCATAATGAACGAGATTAACGCTTATGAGAAAACACCTGCTAATTATTGCGGCACTCTTGCTCTCTCCACTGGCGCACGCCGACCAATTGAAACACGCGGACAAGTTAAAAGTGGTGACCAGCTTTACCATTCTCGCTGACATGGCTGCCAACGTAGCGGGCGAGCATGCCGAGGTGGTGTCTCTTACGAAACCCGGCGCGGAGATCCACAACTACCAACCCACCCCGGGGGATATTCTGCGTGCGCAAGGTGCGGATGTGGTGATGTGGAACGGATTAGGCTTAGAGCGCTGGTTCGAACGTTTTTTCCAGCACATTGATAAGGTGCCGAATGTGATCTTATCTGACGGGGTGGAGCCGATTGTGATTGCCTCGGGCCCGTATCGCGGCAAACCCAATCCGCACGCGTGGATGTCGCCCTCGGATGCAATGCGATACGTTGATAACATCGAGCAAGCCCTGATTAAGTACGATCCTGCCAATCAAACGCACTACCAAGCCAATGCCAAAGCCTACAAGGCACAAATTCAAGCCGTGTTCGCGCGTGCGCAAGACGCGCTATCCGCTGTCCCCGAATCCCAGCGTTGGCTAGTAAGCAGCGAAGGCGCTTTCTCTTATCTGGCGCGTGATTTAAACCTCAACGAAGCCTATTTATGGCCGATAAACGCTGAGCGTCAGGGCACACCGCAACAAGTTCGCGCGCTGATTGATACCGTACGAGAACACCAAGTGCGTGCTGTCTTCTCCGAAAGTACCGTGTCTGATGCGCCCGCCAAACAGGTCGCCGCGGAAACCGACGCGCACTATGGCGGCATTTTATATGTCGATTCGCTCAGCAGCGCTGACGGACCCGTGCCTGACTATCTATCCTTACTGACAGTTACCACAGAAACCGTGTTAGCGGGGTTGCGCCATGACGCACTATGATTTAACCGACGACACGCCCAGTGTGTTAGATGTCAACGAAGTACGTGTCGTCTATCGAAACGGCTTGTGTGCCCTTGAGCACGCCAGTTTCTCGCTGCCAGCGCAAACCATCACTGCCTTGGTGGGTGCCAATGGCAGCGGCAAATCCACCTTGTTTAAAGCGATCATGGGGTTTGTGAATCCCGGCAGTGGCAGCATTGCGGTCAACGGTACCCCCATTAAGCAAGCGCAAAAAGCAGGCTTGGTCGCTTATGTCCCTCAATCCGAAGAGATCGACTGGTCGTTCCCGGTGTTAGTGGAAGATGTGGTAATGATGGGCCGCTACGGCAAGATGTCATTTATGCGTCGCCCCAAAGCGGCGGATCATCAAGCGGTGGATGAGGCCTTGGCCCGGGTAGATATGAGTGCATTTCGCCAGCGCCAAATTGGCGAACTGTCTGGCGGACAGAAAAAACGTGTTTTTCTCGCCCGCGCCTTGGCTCAGCACAGCCCGCTGATTTTACTGGATGAGCCCTTTACTGGCGTAGATGTCACCAGTGAAGAGTCAATTATGCGTTTGCTGCTCGAGCTCAAAGACGAAGGCAAAACCATTTTAATTGCCACCCATAACCTTGGCACCGTGCCCGACTTTTGCGATCGCACCGTGTTGGTCAATCGCGCGGTGGTGGCAGGCGGGCGCACTGAGCATGTGTTTACCACCGAGAACCTCAGTGCCATCTTTGGCGGCAAACTGCGCCAGTATGTGATGCCCAGCGATCAGCTCCACCAAGACGCCGATCCGCGCGAGCTATCGGTGATTTCCGACGACGAGCGGCCCTTGGTGGTGTATAGCAAGCGCGAACAAAGCGCACAGGAGCGGCGCGAATGAGCTTACTCGATCCCCTCGCCTATCAATACATGCAAAAAGCATTGCTGGTCACCACCTTGATTGGCGGCGTGTGCGGCTTGCTCTCGGCCTTTTTGATGCTCAAAGGCTGGTCGCTGATGGGCGATGCCCTCTCCCATGCGATTGTACCGGGCGTTGCCGGCGCTTATATGCTAGGCCTGCCCTTTTCGCTCGGTGCCTTTGTTGCCGGCGGCATGGCCGCGAGTGTGATGCTGTTTTTGCACCAACGCAGCCACATCAAACAAGATGCGATCATCGGTTTGATTTTTTCGAGCTTTTTCGCCTTCGGGCTCTTTTTAGTCTCCATTTCGCCCGTCGCGGTCGATATTCAACAAATTATGCTGGGCAATTTGCTCGCCATTGCCCCACTCGATGCAGTGCAAATGCTAGTCATTGCCTTGGTGAGCCTCACCGTACTGGCGGTGAAATGGCGTGATTTTATGCTGACCTTTTTTGATGAAAGCCATGCCCGCTGCATTGGCTTGCCAGTCGTAGGGCTCAAAGTGCTGTTTTTTGCGCTGCTCAGCGCTTGCACCATGGCGGCACTTAAAAGTGTCGGTGCCTTTTTGGTGATTTGCTTGGTGATAGCCCCCGGTGCCACCGCCTATTTATTGAGTGATCGCTTTGGGCCCGTGTTGGTGCTGAGCGGTGTCATCGGCACACTCACCTCACTGTTTGGGGTGTATATCAGCTATTTCGCCAACCTTAACGCCGGCGCACTGATTGTGCTGGCCCAAGTGGGACTCTTCTTAGCCGCCTTTGTGTTTGGCCCCAAACACGGTTTACTCGCGCGGCGCGCCAAACGTCAGGAGGCACTGCAATGAATCCGTATCAACTGACTTTTATGCAAGATGCACTGCTGATGGCCGTCTTAGTGGCGCTGCCTTGTGCGCTGCTTTCATGCTATTTGGTGTTAAAAGGCTGGTCATTAATTGGCGACGCCGTGGCACACGCGGTGCTGCCGGGATTGGTACTAGCAAACTTATTTGGCCTGCCGCTGATTGTCGGCGCTTTTGCCGCCGGCTCCGCATGCGCCACCAGTGTGCATTGGCTCAAACAAAATAGCCGTGTGAAAGAAGACACCTTGCTGGGGATTGTGTTTTCTGGCTTTTTCGCACTGGGGCTGATTTTGCAAGGCCAGTTCCCGTCTGATTTGCACCTTGATCATATTCTATTTGGCAACCTGTTGGGGATTAACCACCAACAGCTGCTCACCGCCGCCATCACCGGCTTAGTCGTGCTTGCGCTTGTACTCCTTAAAGGGCGAGATTTAATGCTGCTTTCGTTCGACCCCGCACAAGCTAGCGTACTCGGGCTCCCCGTACAAAAGCTTCACTGGCTCTTACTCTCGGTGATGATTGCCACCATTGTTGCGGGGTTACATGCCGTGGGGATTATCTTAGTGGTGGCGATGTTGATTGCACCGGGCGTCACCGCCTTTATGCTCAGCAAGCAATTTAGCCGCATGCTATGGATTGCCTGTGCAATTGCTTTAGTCACCGCCGTGGGCGGCGTGACCTTATCGTTTTACCTCGACAGTGCACCCGGCCCAACCATTGTACTGCTACTCACCGGCTGTTTTGTAGTGACCTTCGCGTGGCAGCAATATCAAATCCACCGCAACCAACAGCGCCCACAGCCGACGCAGCAAGCAACAAAAGCAACGCGCTCTACCACCACGCATTCGGCGCAATCGCACTGATCGGCACCGACGGGCACAGCAGCGTTTCAACCTCAGCAGTGCGCGAGACAGAGCTCGCGCACATTGCTCGTCGCATAGGTTTTATCGCCCATGGCCGTCACCTTGCCTTCACGCACGCCAAATACCATAATTAGGTATATATTGGTATCAACGAGTTCTAACCATGGCAAAGAATACAAGTATTACCCTAGGTGAACACTTCGATGGCTTTATCGCTAGCCAAATCGAAACAGGGCGTTACAGCTCGACAAGTGAAGTCGTTCGCGCCGCACTGCGTTTACTCGAAAACCAAGAGACTAAACTGCATACACTACGTCAACTTCTCGTAGAGGGCGAACAGAGTGGCGATGCGGAGTATGACATCGATAGCTTTATCCACGAAATCGATGCCGAAGACACGCAATGAAGCCATTTATGCTGACTATCGCCGCCAAAACGGACATACTAAAGTCGTTCTAATCGCGCACTTCGCCCCACCAACCCGATTCGCCCCTTGTGTTCTAGCCAATTTCTTGTACCCACCTCACAAAACATGGCTTACCTAACACTTTGGACAATAGCGTACGAAAACCAAAACAGCCCTTGATAGACTAATCCCAAATCTACCCACTCAATGGCGTGTTAGGTGCCGACAACTAACTGGCAATAGCGTGGCAAAACACAGGCTGGTTAACCTGTTTATCGGCTAGATAAACGCAAAAGCGTGCGCGTTTATCCATGACAGATGCACACTATCCCAGAATGGATGATTAAAGGTATCGATGAGTCATGCGTTTACAGCTTAACGCGTGGGGATAGTGTGAATGTTGGAACAGAGATAGGCGGCGTGCGCAATATCACGGAAAAGCGTCATGTATGAAATCTATAAAATATATAT